>NZ_DELU01000007.1:414252-474038 GCF_002352785.1 Marinobacter sp. UBA2688 | reverse complement strand
GACATGCTGATGGTCTGCCACCACCTGGACCCCAACATCCCGGAAGACGTGGCCTTCGCCGATTCCCGCATTCGCCGCGAGACCATCGCCGCGGAAGATATCCTTCAGGACATGGGCGTGATCTCCATGATCGCCTCCGATTCCCAGGCCATGGGCCGGGTGGGGGAAGTGGTGTGCCGCACCTGGCAGACCGCCCACAAGATGAAAGTGCAGCGCGGCCTGCTGCCGGACGACGAACAACTGGGTGCCGACAACCTGCGCGCCAAACGCTACATCGCCAAATACACCATCAACCCCGCCATCACCCACGGCATCGCGCACGAAGTGGGTTCCGTGGAAGTGGGCAAGCTGGCGGATCTGGTACTGTGGGACCCGGCCTTCTTTGGCGTAAAACCCGCGCTCATTGTGAAAGGCGGGATGATTGCAGCGGCCCCCATGGGCGACCCCAACGCCTCCATTCCCACGCCCCAGCCCGTGCACTACCGAATGATGTTCGGGGCGCTGGGCCGGGCCGCCAGTGCCACCCGCCTGAGCTTTGTCAGCCAGGCCGCGCTGGATGCGGGCATTGGCAAGGAACTGGGGCTGAACAGCACCCTCGCGGCCTGTAAAAACGTACGCAGCGTTCGCAAGGGCGACCTCAAGCTCAACGACGCCTGCCCACACCTGACCGTGGACCCACAAACCTACGAAGTGCACGCCGATGGCGAACTGCTCACCTGCGAGCCCGCCACCGAACTGCCACTGGCGCAGCTATATCATCTTTTTTAAGGAGCCCGACATGCTTGAGCTGACACAGAGAATCGGCCCAGTGGAAACCAGCGAAATCCACGACCACCTAACGCTGCCCTTCGAATTGCGCATGCGCGGCCGCCTGCGCGCCAAAACCGACACCGGCTACGACGTTGGCCTGTTCCTCGACCGCGGCCCCGTGCTGCGAGAGGGCGAATTCCTGCAGGCCCAAAGCGGCGAAATCATCCGCATCCGCGCCGCCGACGAACCCGTGGTCACCGCCCGCATCGAACCCGGCCTGCCGTTGGCACGGTTGTGCTACCACCTCGGCAACCGTCATGTGTCGCTATCCATCGGCAGCGAAGACACCGCAACAGATGGAAAGACCGGATGGGTGCGCTTCCCGCCGGACCACGTACTGGAAGAACTGGCCGAACGCCTGGGCGCCTCCCTGGTACACCACCAGGCTCCCTTTGATCCGGAGCCCGGCGCATACGCCCAAGCAGGGCATGCTCACGGCCATGGCCATTCACACGATCACAGCCACGGGCACGACCATGACCACCCTCATGCTCACTGACAGCAGCCAGACCGCCGTAGGCGACCTGTCCCTGCTGGGCTTGATGCAACTGGTCAGCCCCGCACTGCCCATCGGGGCCTTCGCCTGGTCCCAGGGCCTGGAAAGCGCCTTCGAACTGGGCTGGGTGAACAATGAAGACCAATTGGGCGACTGGTTGGAAGGCGTACTGGAAGACGGCCTCACCCGCTGCGAGTTGCCCCTGCTCGTGCGCCTGCAAACCGCCTGGGCCAACAGCGACAGCGCCGAATTGGTCCACTGGAACCAATGGCTGCACGCCACCCGCGAGACCGCTGAATTGAGCGACGAAGACGCCCGCCTGGGCTCTGCGCTCATTCGCCTGCTGGGCAGCCTGGAACTGATGCCGGCCGAAGGCCGAATGCCGGAAGACCCCGGCTACGTCACTGTCTTCGCCTGGGCCGCCCACATGCGCCACGTACCCGTGCGCCAAACCCTGCTCGGCTTCGCCTGGGCCTGGCTGGAAAACCAACTCGCCGTCGCCTGCAAAGCCATGCCCCTGGGCCACACCGCCGCCCAGCGGCTGACCGAACGGCTGCGCCCCAAACTGGTACACGCCGTCGACCAGGCGCTGACGCGGAAAGACAACGAACTCGGCCCGGTACTGCCCGGCCTCGCGCTCGCAAGCGCACACCATGAAACCCAGTATTCACGGCTTTTCAGAAGCTGAACAAAACGATCTTGAATAGAGTAACGGAGAACACGCCATGAAACATTGTCTGAGAGTAGGAGTCGGCGGCCCGGTCGGCTCAGGTAAAACCGCCTTGCTGCGCCAATTGTGCAAAGCTTTAAAAGACCACTACGACATTGCCGTCGTCACCAACGACATCTACACCAGGGAAGACGCCGACTTCCTCCTGAAACACGATGCCCTCCCAGCCGACCGCATCCTCGGCGTGGAAACCGGCGGCTGCCCCCACACAGCCATCCGCGAAGACGCCTCCATGAACCTCGCGGCCATCGACGACCTGCAAAGCCGACACCCCAACCTGGAACTGGTACTGGTGGAATCCGGCGGCGACAACCTCTCCGCCACTTTCAGCCCGGAGCTGTCTGACCTCACCCTCTACGTCATCGACGTCTCCGCCGGCGACAAAATCCCCCGCAAAGGCGGCCCCGGCATCACCAAATCGGACCTGCTGATCATCAACAAAATCGACATCGCCGAACAGGTACACGCCTCCCTGGATGTGATGGACCGGGACTCAAAGAAAATGCGCGGCGAGCGCCCGTTTGTGTTCACCAACCTCTACGACGGAGTAGGGCTGGAAACCATCATCAGCTTCATCCTAGAGCGCGGCATGCTGCCGGAACGGCGCCCGAACAAAGTGGCCGAAACCGCCTGACACCGAACCACAAACACCGAATTCAGCAACACAAGGAAGAACACCATGAACCAGACCACCAAACTCCTCATGGCCGCCGGCCTGCTACTCACCGCCACCACCACAGCCGCCCACACCGGCCACGGCACCCAGGCTGAAAGCGGCTTCCTCAGCGGCCTGTTGCACCCCATGCTGGGCCTGGACCACTTGTTGGCCATGGCTGCTATTGGTTTCTGGAGTGTGCGCCAGAATAATCTCATGAAAAACGCGACGCCGGCCTTCGTGATCGGCGGCATGAGCCTGGGCGCAGCCCTGGCCTGGGGCGGTCTGAGCCTGCCCGGCGTTGAAACCGGCATCACCTTCTCCGTACTGGTGGCAGGTATTCTCATCGCTACTCTGGCGAAACTGCCGACTGCTGTTGGCGGCATGCTCGTCGGCGCCTTCATGCTGTTCCACGGCTTTGCTCACGGTACAGAAATGCCTGCAGGCGCAACGTTGGTCGCTTATCTCGCCGGCTTCTCCATAGCTACGCTCGCCATCACTCTGGTTGGGCGCGGTATGGGTAGCCTGATGCTGAAAGCAGACAGCCGCTTCAGCCGTGGTGTTGGTGGTTTGCTGGCGGTTGCGGGAGCGTATCTGGCGGCTGCCTGATACCGAATCGTTAACCAAGGCATCACAAAAAAGCCGCCCGGGAAACCGGGCGGCTTTTTATGTATCTGGTTTACTAGATTTTACATCGGACGGGTAGGAAGTTTTCTAAAGTTTAGGCTAGTGTGTAGTCACAAGAAACGGATTCACGCCGCGGTTAAGGATGACGGATGGACCACACACTTCAAAACGCCATTCCAATGGAAATCTGGTACCTGATCCCGTTAGCCATCCTCGTGCCTGTCACCAAATCGCCCTGGTTCAAAGGTAAAGCCGGGGAATCGGTGGTTAACCTGACCTCCAGATTTGCTCTCGACAAAACCCATTACCACCTCATAAAGAACGTCACCCTGCTCACCGAAGACGGCACCACCCAGATCGACCACATCATTGTTTCCCAGCTCGGGAGCGTTCGTGGTAGAAACGAAGACAAGAAAGGAGAAAATTTTCAGTGGGGGGGAAGTTTGGGAAAATGCTGGAGCGTTCCGGGAGAACATAGGGTGATCCAGTTAGTTGTTCTGACAAACCGGCTAAGTAAAAAATATATAAAGTTTGATCTAAGGATGCATTGTGAATTTCGCTTCAGAGCTTAAATTACTTCAGCCGAAAACCAGGAATAAAGTTAGGGCCCTGTTAACGGCAACGATGTCGAGAGCAATACCGCTTATGAACAACTTGCGGAAAAGTGCTTCAGCAAGAGAGTTAACAAACGTCGAGCGCGTTCTTAGATCATATTCAATGAAGTACGAGGCGACAATTCCAAATTTATTTCCAGAAAAACCTCAGACCCGAGAGAATTATGTTCGATTAATTCCGCTGAATCTCGGGAAGCAGCTTGAAATGTTAAATTTGCTAGCGTTTGAAAATTTATCGAAGCTGGAAATTTTTATAGAAAAGCTATCATTATTGAATATGACGATTATTAATCGGTCCTTTGCTGACTCTGATGCCATCGTTGGTGAGTTAATAATCGAACATGGGTATAGTCATTTACTGTTGCGAAAAATCGCTTTGGTGAAGGTTGCTAATGAAAGCGGTGAGTGCACACCAAATATAGATTTTTCATTGGAGCAATCTGGATTGGGCGGAAACAATTTAATCGTAAGTTCACTGCTCCAGTGCTATCAGGAAGAGCAAAATTTTTTAAGTATGAAGCGCTCGTTGATGAATCTTCCGGATCGTGGAGGTTATAATAAATATACAAGAGATATGACGAGAATCCCTTTTCATCCTCACGCTTCAAATGATGACGATTTGTCTGAGCTAATTATGAGTAGTCTTCAGTCGTCACTGATTGATGCGTTAGTAATAGCAAAGGTAAATCGCTTTTTTTGGAGTCCAGAGAAATATGAATATCTTTATTCAGTCCTTGACTTGCTCCAAGATGCTGCTGTGAGCATTGATAGGTTGGCCAGTCAATTTCTGGGATATGAGAATGGAGAAAGTATTTTCTATAAACGATCTAGCGTGTGGCTGGAAAATAACGAGATCATAAACTATCGGATGTTTCTGGATCATTTCTATGATGCGCCCGAAGCGCCATACTTTGTTTTGGATGAACCGTTAGTTTCGAGGCTGTCTGGATGGGCAAAGGATCTTGATTTGGCTGAGCTGGATTCGGTTTCTGACTTGACAAATCACAATCATAAAAAATTAAAGTCATTAGAGGCAAAGGGCTTAATCACTAGGTCTGCCCTATTTAATTATTTAATATTGCGTTGTGAAGGTGAAGCCCAAATTCCTGATGACAGCCTGTTCTCACTGATGAGTAGAACTAGCGACCTTGAGAAAACAATCAACTCAAAGTTTCTAAAGTATATGGCTAATAATGCCGAAACAAAAATTTCAAAAATTGTCTTTTACCTGCTAATAGCGAGGAAAGATGGTAACGAAGCGGATAACTTTAGGTTAAGAAGGTTGATCCAAGATGTTGTGAAAGACACCCATGAAGGAAAGCTTGTTAATTTTGTTTCTGAGTTGGCAGAGAAGTCTGAAGATATCGCTTTTTTCATGTATGAAGTATGTACAGAAGACTTTATTGCAAAACTGTCTCATATTATTAAGTCATCTCAGGACATTACCGAAACTAGAGCTGATTTGCATCAATGGATGGGTGAAGTTACTGGTGATCGAAGCTTTTTGGATCGAGCGAGAACTATACTTATTGATCAACAGATAAATAGAGTAAGGAACGAGATTGACGACAACAGAATTTACGTCGATGTGGCAAGGTTTGTCGAGTGGATAAATGATGAGTTAATAAGAGAGCTTAATCTAGTCTTAACAAGCATGGAGCATAAGAAATCGTTGGGCGATTTCGAGGATGTACAAATCATAAACTTGATTGAGCGCTGTTACTCTGAGTTTTGCGGTAACAATATGTTCGGTATAGCCTCGTACCTGGGTCGAAGAATTCGGCACGGGACCTTTAAAGGGCATCTATATTCTGGCGTTGTCGCTATAGAGCTTCAATACCCAACGCTTTTTAATGATGTTGGCCTGTCGGCGAGGTGGGAAATCTGGAAGAAAGAATACGAAAAGGTCGTTGACGAAATAATAAGGAATCGGCTGCATGTCGAGTCTTCTTCAAAGAGGTACGGCCTTTTAAAGCCGCATCTTAAAGAAAGCCGGAAATATGAAGTTGCGATATCGTGCAGTCAGGATTTAATAAAAGATTTCTCAAAAAACAAAAGCAGCGTCAATTCACCGCAACTGCTTACTGAATATTGTTGGAGACTTGCGGAACTGGATTTAAAAAATGTTAATTCTTTTCTTAAAAGTCAAAAGGCGGTGCTAGTGAAAACTCAGTTCTCAACTGACTTCAAACACAATTCGCCCCCTAAACTGCAGGAATTGGCTAGAGACTTTACTCGTGATCTACAAAGAACAATTGATGAGAAATTAATAGCAATGCACGGTTGGTTTAAGCGCCCTATCAGTGTTGCACCAAAGGCATCTTTATCTCTTCTTTACAAAGCGGTCGTGGCTGAAGTAAAGGAGTCTTTTCCGTCATTTGAGGCTGACACAAGTTTCGATTCAGATGAGGATATAGAGCTAGTTGGGGGAGCCTATCATGTTCTGTACGATGCTTTTTATGTTGTTGTCTATAACGCCGCAAAGCATGGTTCATTCCGCGGTAATGTAGAACGGTCATTTTCATTGCTCAGTGAGGAAGATGGACATGTTAAAGCAGCAGTATTGACGATAACCTCGGAAATTTCTCCAGAGCAGGATGAGCAATACGTTAATGACCGTTTAAAAGTAAATCCTGAAGATGACATTGAGAATGCGCAATTATCTGAAGATCGTAGTGGAATAAAAAAACTCTACCATTTACAGACCGCAGATGCTAGCTTCAATATCCAGGAAATTGTATGTCGAAATCGTAAAGTGGTTGTGACTATGTCTTATGATTTGGTGCACTGATGTTTAGGGTTCTCCTTGTTGAGGATGACAGTTTTAAGGCGAAGAGCATACAGGACTTATTGTCTAGTGTTAGGTCGGACAGTCAGGTCGTGGTTGCGTCAAGCCTTGTTGAAGGGATCGAAAGATTGGGAGATGGGCCATACGATTTGGCGATAGTGGATATGGCGATCCCCAGCCATCCAACGGTTTCGGGAGGAGGGGCGCCTATGTCTTTGCTTTCCGGGGGCTTAGACATTTTGCTTGAGATTGATGCTTTGGGCCGCGGTGACCTTTGTGTTGTCGTTACGCAATATCCTGAGATCGAGATTGCGGGCAGGTTTTTTCCTGTTGAAGAAGCTAGCGAGCAAATAAGGGAACTATTGGGTTGTGATGTTTTGGAGTGCATTGAATATTCTGAGGGGTGCAATCGTTGGAAACAAAAGTTAAAAGGACTGCTGGAGAATTATGAAGATTTTGGTTTTAGAGGATAATGCCGAAAAATTAGATTCAATTATTCAGGTCCTGAATGATTCTGTCGATAATATCGAATTAAGTTCATGCTCTGATTTTCAATGCTTTTTTAAGAACTTAGAAAGAGATGATTTCGACCTGATTGTTGTAGATTTAGTCGTTCCTAGATTTGGTGTCGATCGAGATCCAGAAAATTTGACTATGGAGATTATAGACGTAGCAAGGGACCACAATTGTAGGAATTTTCGTGTTCCTATCGTGGCTCTGACGCAGTTTGATGAGGCGGCTGAATCGGGTTTCAAGGAATTAAACCAGAAAGACATTTCCGTGGTTACCTTTTCTTATGATAATGATGCTTGGAAAAAATCTCTGGAAGATAAAGTTAAAAAATGCGTTCCTTTTAAAACCTACGATTTTGTAATCGTTTGTGCATTGGCAAAGGAGGTCGACGGTTTCATGGAGGCTGGCCATAACGTCGGTGCCGTCCAGGCTGTTCACGGGTTGGAGTGCAGAGAAATAAATATAGGAGCCAATTCTGGTGTGATCGTTTGCCCGCCAAGGATGGGGCTGGTTAGCTGTGCTATTACTACCTCGCGTGCTATTGATCTTTTCTCCCCTCGGACAGTCTGCATGAGTGGTATTTGCGCGGGAATTTCTGGAAAAGCCAATATTTATGATGTTGTAATCCCAGAAAGCTGCCATCAACATGATTTTGGAAAATGGAGTGTTGATGGATTCGTTCCTGAGGTCAATAGCGTACAAATCGGTCATCATGTGAGGCTTAGAATAAAAGAGGTGTTGCAGGATCCAACGTTCAAGGCACTTATTTTACAGGATATCCGACCTGCAAAGAGTGAAATACCACCTGAGAAGGAGTTTTTGGATTGCAATATTTTTCTGGCTCCGGCATCCAGCGGGAGTGCTGTTGTAGCCGATGCGGCGATGACAGACATAATTAAAGAACAACATCGGAAAAATACAGCTTTTGAGATGGAGTCGTTTGCGTTATACGAGGCAGCAAGACTGTCTGTCTCGCAACCAAGGTTTTTTAGCGCAAAAACTGTTGTTGATGACGGAACTAAGAACAAAGGCGATCACTTTCACAGGATTGGTTGTATTCTGTCTGCTAAGGTCGTTCACGAGTTAATCAGCCGCGGCCTGTAATGAAAACCGGGACAGATCTATTTTCCCCCTGCCCGTTCCCGCCGAATCAGCAGTACCAAAGCCAGCGCCGCCAGTGATCCCATCACAGCGGCGAAAGTGATCCCGGTTGTCTTCAGTCGTGCTCGCCATCAATCCCAGGCCGATCACCGGCACCGAGATGGCGATATAGACCACGACAAAGAACGTGGACGTCACCGCTGCCTTCTCCCTCGTAGGGCTGGCCGCGGCGATGACGCTCATGCCGGCGCGGAATGAGGTGCCCTGGCCCATACCGGCAATCACGGCACCGCCGATGAACAGCGCGAGGGACTGGGTATATATGCCTAGCGCTATGGGAATCACACCGAGCATCAGGGAAACGCAGCCCAGAGGTAGGCGCAGCCTGAGCGGCAGTGCGCCCTGCAGGAACTGACCCAGGGTTGAGGCGATGAAGACGCTGCCGGCCACAACGCCGATCAACAACCGATTGTCGTAGCCCAGAACCTTGCCCATCATCGCCTGGGCAATGGATGTGAAGAAGCCGCACATGGCGAAGCCTGCGAAACCGGCAATGGCGGCGGGAATAAATACACCGTGGACTTCCGCTGGCACGTTCAGGCGCTGGATGGACAGTTTGGGGCGAGCGGGTTTCGAGACGGTCTCAGGCGCTGCCCAAAAAAAACAGGGACAGATTTATTGTTACGAATTCTCTATTGGCTCAATGCTAACTTGGGTTACTACCAACACCCCCCTGTACTTCGGTTAACGTCGACTGCCATAGGTTTGCTGTCCTTGATTGGGCTTTTATCTTTCGAAGTTCATCTCTTTCATTTCTTCACAAACTCCTTCGATACCGGGAAACATGGAACCAGCTGTGATACCCATGAACCGCAGCTCTGCCATCGCGGCATCCCTCTCGCTTGCAGGAATGTCGATCGCTGTCAGGAACTTCCTACTATTGGCGCCCTCAATGTTCGCAATGTATGTCTCGATATCAACGATGTTTGAAGCTGTGGTCACTGCTTGCTGAGGTACCTGACGAGGATTAGCAATCGAGATGAATTCCATGACAGAAACGTGGGGAAGTGGGGGGTCAAGGACGGGTGATTGTTGGAGTCTGTTTACCCACTCTTGATGGTTGAAGAGGTAGATTCTTACTTCTCCATTCTGAAGCATGCTTGATTTCGAAATGCCTCTGAACGCAAAAAAAGCCGCGACATACGGAGAATATGACCAGTCTAGAAGTGGAGTTGGATACCCATGATGCTGCAGCAAGCTATAAAACGCTCCGTTCTGCTCGGGTTTAGAAAGGTCGAAATAATGTTCGGTCAGGCTACTTAGTTTTTGATGCAACTGTCTGACGTCTTTAGATATAAACTGGCTTAAACGATACCGGCCGCCCCGATGATAGGAGGTGCAGAGTTTCCACGGATGGGCCTGCCCTCTGAACAAAAAACCAGTTTTGGGTAATGCTGAGATTTTATTCTTGAATTGGGCCCAAGATAGCTTTTCTCCCGGAACACGAGATTCCCCACTCGCCTCGGCCTTGTCGAGAACAGCATTATAAGGGCCAATTTCCGTCCTTCCTTGAAGATGCACTTGCCCATTCTTCAATTCAATTTGCGCATGCACTGACTGCGCGTGCTGAACATCTTCAGAAAACAGCTCTTTGATATTTTCCCAAAGCGCAGGCTGTAGAGTGTGAGGGTGAATGGGCGTCGTAAAAGCTGAAAAGTTCTGGCTTGTCGCTTTCGAAGGTGTCCGGAACTGGAATATGGAGCTAGGAATAGACCGAGTATACGGCAGTACTGATGCATTGCCCTCGTAATGATCGCCTACATCATCAATGTTTACGACCAGGTGCCCACTGGCAACTCCAGCGTATGTTCCAATCCATTGGCCTGCAAAAGACATGAAGCCCTCAATTCATTGTGAAATCATCATGGGAAATTTCAGATCTATTTTTTTCTGATTGCCTCGCTGAGGTCTTTGGACTCTTGAAAAACTTCCGATACCGTTTGGCAACCAAGATTTCCATCCGGTTGAATGCTTTATGCCAAGCTCTTTCGTGCCAACTATTTTCACCATTCTCAAGCACCGATTAATGGCAGCATTAGTTTCATCCAGATACGGAAAACCGGGACAGATCTATTTTTCGAGTGTTAGTTCCTCACCTCGGGGTTTCGGCTCACTTTCAGTTTTCGAGATTTTCGGAGGTGGCGGAGTCCAAGCCTTCAGCATCTGCCCAGCCTCCTGATAAAAATGGGGCACTGCTTTCTCCAACTCCTCAACAAACACCTTCCGCCCACTGAATTTCCCGGCAAGATCAACCTCGTAAACAACTTCCAGCGTCGTGGCGGCAGTATTGGAGGTATCCGATTCCAGCAACTCCGGTGAGTCCCGCAAGTCTTTCAGCGCTTGGTAGGTCGTTTCTGCCTTGCCAGGTCTGGTGGCGCGAATGAAGAATCCGCCGGGCGCGGTCTTCTTCAATTGTCGTAAGAGCCAGTTAACCCTGGCTTTGGTGCTTTGTTTGTCTTTCGGTGCCGTAAGGCGCATTGAGCAGTAAATCATTCGCCGCTGAAGGTCGGCCGTTACTTCCAGGTCCGCCGCTGCGTTGATGATGTGGAGTGCGCAATTCAGTGTCGGTGCTTTGCAGAAGGCATCGGCATCGTCCTTCAGGCGTTTGGCAGGGTCCAGGCGGTGGTCGTTTTTCAGTTTCAGGGAAACGTCGCTGCCGGTAAGTCGGGACATGATCAAGCAGAGGTCTCGTTGTTCCTGGTGCCAGGCTGCGATGGTGTTCTGAACCTCATCGCTGGTTTTGGCGAGTGGGGCGTTGCTCTTCACTTTGTTGACGACGTCTTTCCACTCCGCATTCATCTGGTCGAAGTGGCTGATGCCGGAGCGGTCGCTTTCGAGGTAGCGCAGTATTTCGCTGAGGATGAATACCTGGTCCTCGTCTTCAACGCCATCGTTTTTGAGCAGGAGCTGGCATTGGGTTCGGATGAAGGCCCATGACCAGTGAAAGAGAGCGACGGACTTGGTGGCGTTCTTCGGGAGTTTTACGGGGTGGTGTGTCGGGAGTGCTGCAAACTGGTTGGTGATGGTGATCACGGCATCCAGTTTGTGGTTCTTTGCCTGCTGGAGGTAGCGCGATACTTGTTCCTCGCCAATAGTGTCGTTGCCGACCTTGGCTTCTATCAGCGCCCGCCATTCGCGCCGGCCGGTGCGAAGAATCAGGAGGCCGTCAGGTCGGTCTTTGTTCTTGACGGCTTTCTTGTCCTCGTTCTGGAATACCGGCTCTATCCACGCTTCAAGGGTGGCGCTGGTTCCGACGCGTACTCCCAGGGATTTCAGCAGGGACTGCCTTAGCTCGAGCACTGAGCGCAGGCCTGACAAGATCACGGAGACGGATTTCTGTTCTCTGGCGCTGTCTGGTGTTATCGGGATAAGGCGTGCTGGCTCTCCGCCAGTGAGGAAATCGGGACGGGGCATCGCTGGGCGCTCCATGCTTTTATTTGTTTTAGTTTCCTAACTAAGCCTAGCAGTGATTCCGGTTCATGCCTGTTCGTTGGGCGTTCAATTGTAAAATGGTGAAAAACATGATGGGTCAGTATAAGGCTGGTAGGGTTGTACCTATTTAGGTACACTGGCTTTCACCAAGGAAGGGGTTGTATGACAAGGAAAACGGTTAACGTTGTATTTTACAGAACAGCCAAAGGTCGAGAGCCGGTCAAAGAGTGGTTACTGAAGCTGGATAAGGATGATCGTTCCGTGATCGGGACGGACCTGAAAACGGTGGAATATGGTTGGCCACTGGGAATGCCGCTGGTGAGGGGGTTCTCGGGCAAAGCCAATTCAGACTTGTGGGAGGTTCGCAGCGATCTCTCGAACAGTCGGATTGCACGAGTCATATTCACGATGTTTCGCGGCGATATGGTATTGCTGAACGGCTTTATCAAAAAGACTCAGAAAACACCGGATCAAGAGTTGGCGAAGGCAAGAGATCGAAAGAAAGATCTTGTCTGAATGGGAGCAGGAAAATGACACAGCACAAACACGTTGGCAGCTCTCTCGATGATCTGCTGGAATCCGACGGCACGCTTGAGCAAGCAGAAGCCGAAGCGTTGAAACGGGTAATTGTCTGGCAGATTCAGCAGGCGATGGGGCACGCCGGCGTAAACAAGTCCCAGCTCGCCCAGAAGATGCATACCAGCCGGACGGTGGTTAATCGACTTCTTGATGAGAAGGATACTGGTGTAACCATCACAACGCTTGTTAAAGCGGGGCGCGCTTTGGGGATGACCTGGACTTTGCAGGCCGATGAGGATAACGGCTCTCCTCGCGCGGCTTGATCCCTGCCTGGTTATTTTAGAAACTCTGGTTGTTATATCAGCGGCAGGAGCCAGTGAAGGCGATCCTGCGCAAAGATGGATAAATCTCCCTCAAGGACAGAAGGAGCAAAGGAATGAGCAAGAAAGTTGTTTTATTAGGTGACGTGGGTACTGATCACTCCGGGTTCCCACCAACCCCGGTGATCGCCTCGCGCCACACTCCAAACCCGAGCATCCACCTCACCCCCGAGCTATAGCCGCCTGCTCTGAAACCGTTCTGACCAGTGGTATTCCTGCTGCCGTGACGGGTGGAGCGATTTCCTGCGGTGGCGTAACCGGGACAGATCTATTTTGTAGAGTTAGGTTTTCAGCCAGATTTTTTCGGAGCAAGCGCAGGTTCAATAAGTTCAACCCGATCTTCAAAACTGGCAATCCACCATCGCAACATCAGATTATTGGGTACGGTGGCGGTCAGTATGAAGTGGTCATCCCCGTCGGGAGCAATGTGCTGGTCATTGCTGATTGGCATTTCTTTTACATGGAGCCCTGCGGTGTTCTCGAATCTGAGCTTCACACGAATGGGATCTCCCTTTGTCACTCCGAATGCTCCGCTTTGTATGTAGCTGTCGATATCGAAGGCCTCGAGATTGCGTGCTGAAATTCCATGCTGCTCAACCTCTGTAAATCGGTGTACTGCAAGCTGGACGGGGTCTTCATACGACCAAAGCGTGCCTACCACATAAAACGTTTGTCGGCTGGACACGAGCGCAAGCGGGTTTACTGTGAGCTGCTTGGGTTCCAAATCCCGCCGACCCTGGTACCAACCTTCGAACTGCACCCTCTGTAGCAATGCCGTGTGTATGGTTTCTAGCACAACTGGATCTATCGTCGGGGGTAAGGTCGGCATCCAGTCCGGAATGACTCTCACTTTATCCCGCCATTCGGAAAGTCCATTAGGTTGAGCATCCAGTACCGCGTTGGCCCGGCTAAACCAGGGCATAAGTTGCTCTTTTGCCGTTAACGGGAGGAGGTGCGCCGTATGTTGGTTTAAAAGCGAGAATGCCAAGGCCACTGGTGGTGTCATTGCCGGAAGATCGAACACATAGTCCCTGGGATAGTACCAACGGAAAGGGCGTTGCTCTTCATCACAGAGCAACGGAAAGCGTCGGCTGGCATCCTGGAGATCACGCTGCAATGATCGCAGGCCAATTCTATATCCCTGTTCAGCCAGTTTGCTTTGAAGGGCTAGCGCGTCAATTTTTCTGGGTGATCTCGGTATCAGCCGGAGCATTTCCAGCCAACGCATAGCGACGTCGCTCATGCATGCCTCATATCTAGTTTGAATATGTTCGGGTTATCGGGCTTGAGCAGGCGACAGAATTTGTCGCCAATGCCGGGAGAATAGCCCATGAATCGGCTATGACAAGCCGAGCACGCTGTTCACTGTGGAGGCTGTTATGAGTGGAGTGCTCAGAATCGTTGGGATTGACGGCTTTGGGGCCGGTATTATTGACACGTTGGTTCTAAACGGCGCCAGGAAGAAGGATTGCGTCCTTCTGACGCCTGATAGCACGACTGCTCGCGAATCGGAGGCAGGAAAGATCGTTCAAGTGGGCGAAGAAGAACTCTCCGAACTGGGAGCGCTGGACGGTCGTGAGGAACCGGGCGAAAGAGTTTCAGGGCTGAAACAGCGTGTTGAAAAGGCATTTGATGAAGCAGAACTTCTGGTGATCGTCGGGGCGCTGGGAGAAAAAGCGTCAACGAAATTGTCGCTCCTCGCGGCATCTGCGGCCAGCGAAATCGCCGCTACAAGCGTGGCGCTTGTGAGTACGCCTTTCGGTTTTGAAGATGCCGGTCGCCATGATGAAGCGGAAGTTGCGCTGCGGCGACTGGGGGAGTTGGTAAATTCAACGGTCGTCATGGCCAATGGTGACATCACTTGGCGGTCATGTATGAACGTTCGCATGACGGATATGCTCAACGCTAGCTCAGATATTCTGGCGAATGTGGTTAAGGGAATTTGTGACATTACAAATAGCCATGGTCTGATTAACTCTGATTTTTCGAAAGTTCGAACAGTTCTGAGCCAGAGGGGATTTTCGGCAGTGGGAATTGGAAAGGCCGAGGGCGAAAACAGTCTTGAATCTGCGCTCTATCAGGCAGTAACGCACCCGATGCTCGATCTATGCGATCTCAGCTCGGCCCAGGGATTGATCGTGCACGTTGCGGCTGGGCCTGATTTCAATATTGGCCAGCTTGAATCCATTGATAATCTTGTTGGTAAGATTGTGGGAGGCAACGCAACGGTGATCCTGGGGCTGAGACTAGACCACCGACCCGCCAATTCGGTAACTGCTTTGCTTCTTGGGACTGGCATGGCGACCGCGAAACAGTCCAGGTTGTGCTCAAGATTTTCTTGTACGCTTCGGTTTGGAATGGCTTTTTGATCTTTAGATAAAAACACCGCTGGTTAGTGGCCAGTGGCAGCGGAGGTAGCGTGGCGAATACGAAAGGCAACTTCTATGACGTTCAAAGAAATATGGCAGAAAGGCAAGAGGCCGTGGCATTCAGACTAATGGATTGTGCTTGTGAACAATGGCTCAATGCCGAGATACGAGCAATTTTAAATTCACCGGATACGAAGAGCCTTAAAAGTAAAAAGGGAGACTATGCTATCGGCGAAGAAGGGCGCAGGGATATTTCGGTCTATTCGAGAGGAAGATTAAGTCATCATATGGAGGTAAAGGTCATTTACCCTCAATATTCACAAAAAAGTGTGACCGACAGGCTTGGAACTCTAAACGAACAACTGGCCAAGATGCCGGTTGATGCTGACATGACGAATCTTAGAAGAGTGGGATTGGTTTTTGGTGTATGGACATCAATGAATAGCGGAGGCGGGAAGCCGGAGGCATTTTTCCGGGATTTCCGACAGGCCCTTCAAGACCACTTTGAGGACAGCCCGTTCAAAAATCCACACGGTTTCCGCAGCGTAGGAATGGTCGATACGGAGATCGAATGGGCGGGTGAACCTGTCAGGGTTGTGATGAAGGGGACCTTTTTCGCAGCTTCACATTCAGTCGCAAGTGTATGACTGATAATTTGCGGCAGCACTACTATTGATCAGCCAGTGCCTGCCGCTGGTCGTACAGCGTCTGGGACAAAGACAAAGGCATACGCCAAAAGGAAACACCCGGGAACCGGCAGTTTTCCTCCTCGTCTTCGAGAAACTCCAACAGTCGTTGATAGCGCTGGCATTGAGGGTCGGGCGGGAGATCGATGTAGATATCCCCCTTGTATGAGGTCACTATTGTTCCGGGGGAGCAATGAATGCACATTTCCCAAGCAAACTCGTTAGCCTCTAGCCACTGCAGAATCATCGAGCGATATGGAATGTTTTTCCAGGATTCGTCTGACAGGGGCGTTGGTTCTGAAATCTGATTGAACGAAAGAACAAGAATATCCCGCTGCTCCCGAACTCCGATTTCGTCGGTGGTTTCGACTACCTGTGGCACAGCTTCCTCCGATTCTCGAAAAAAGGTCGCGAGACCCACCAGGAATCATTGCACTTCAGGGTACGAAAGTAACCTGTCGTAAAGGCTGCACTAACCAAAAAGCGGCAGGTAGACAAACTCATAAGCAATCGATGCCGCCACGTAAAACAGCAGTACTGCCATCACACGGTTAAACCATGTGAAGAAAGCCGGGGTTGTGATGCGATTGCCCAGAAAATGGCCGATCAGGGCATAGCTTCCGGGTGCGCCAATGGCCAATACCGTGAGAGCCAGAGACCATAAAAGAATGCCGATTCCATGTATGCCCGCGCCCGGGAACTGGATTGTGGCGATGGGTAGTGTGGCAACGATGCCCTTTGGGTTCAGCAGTTGCAGGATCAGCCCTTGCCGATAACGGAGCGGGCGCTCGGTTGTACTGTCTTTGCCAAGCGTAACACTGGCTTTGAATATCTTGACGGCGAGTATGGTGATGTACGCGCAGCCCAGCATGCTGAGGAACA
The DNA here is from genome assembly GCF_002352785.1 of Marinobacter sp. UBA2688. Taxonomy (NCBI): domain Bacteria; kingdom Pseudomonadati; phylum Pseudomonadota; class Gammaproteobacteria; order Pseudomonadales; family Marinobacteraceae; genus Marinobacter; species Marinobacter sp. UBA2688. The sequence goes on along the minus strand of NZ_DELU01000007.1, from coordinate 457,376 downwards.
TCAGGACATCACCACCGATGAAGGTTGATCCCAGCCAGCCGAATAACAGGAACAGTATGAGCATGGCCGAAGCCACTCCGAAATAGTATCCGGTGGAAGCGCGGGCGTGGCCGTTCAGCCCGGCATTCAGGCCGAGCAGGTTCACGGGCCCAGGCGTGTACATTACGCCTATGGCATAAGCAAAGATCTCAATCATGGGGTTTTCCTATTAGCGCAGGCGCCGGGCTTTATGAAGCGATGCTTGCCTGGTATTGCCGGGGCGTCATTCCGTAGATGCGCTTGAAGCGCCGGTTGAAGTGGCTCAGGTCCGCGAAACCATAGCGGTAGACCACGTCGTTGAGTGAGTCACCGGTATCCAGCGCATGGCGTGCCGCATTGATGCGACAGTTCACCACGTACTGATGCGGGGTAATACCAAACTGCTTCCGGAACAGGCGCAGGAAGTGGTATTTGGACAGGTTTGCGGCTTCGCTGATGTCTTCCAGTGCCAGATCCTCGGTTACGTGGGCCTGGATAAATTCCCGCGCACGTTCCAGCAGCACATCGGCCCTTCGGGTGATGTCATCAGCCTCGAACCGGCCAGCGCGCTGGGTTACGCGGGAGGCGATTTGGTAAAGTGCGTGTTCCTGTTCTATCCGGCTGCCGACTTTGTTGCTGATCAGCCGGGCCAGTTCCAGAATCGCCTCGCGTAGAGTCTGGTCCTGCATCAGGGTTTCGTTTACCCTGAAATCGGTGGCTTGTTCGCGGCCAGCAGCGGTAGCCACCAGGGGTTCAAGTTCGCTAACAGGAACATAGATCATGACGTAGTTCAGCGGGTCGTCACCGCCGGAACAGCCGTCATGTACCTCACCCGGGTTAAACTGGATGATATTGCCGGGCATGCTGTGGTGGTTGGCACCACCGCTGAAAAAATCCTGGCGCCCGGCGAGGGTAACGCCAAAGGAATGCTCTTCGTGCGCATGCCGGTCGTATGCAAAGCCATCCATCGCCGCCTGCAGTAAGGTCAGACCGGGCAGGTGCTCGCTTTTGACGAATCGAAACTGGCTGTCCTGTTCCACCACAATCTCCCGAAGATAAGGTTGTGACCCGATTTATCCATACTCTACCGCTAGGCTCGGCGGATATCTTGGACAATATTGCTCAGTGAAAGTCGAGGCGGCGGAGAATGCAACTCGGAGTGATCGCAGCTACCCATAGCAAAATGCGTCTCGAAGTCCTGGAGGCGACCGCCCCCTCAACATAGATCCTCAAGCCGTTATCGCGCGTTGATCGCTGGCCAGGCACAGAAAACCCGGGACAGATCTATTTCCCCCCTGCCCGCTCCCGCCGAACCAGCAGCACCAAAGCCAGCGCCGCCAGTGATCCCATCACAGCGGCGAAAGTGATCCCGGTCGTCTTCAGGCTGGTCATGCTCGCCATCAATCCCAGGCCGATCACTGGCACCGAGATAGCGATATAGGCCACGACAAAGAACGCAGACGTTACCGCTGCCTTCTCCCGCACAGGGCTGGCCGCGGCGATGGCGCCCATGCCGGCGCGGAATGAGATGCCCTGGCCCATACCGGCAATCACAGCACCGGCGATGAACAGCGCGAGGGACTGGGTGTATATGCCCAGCGCTATCGGAATCACACCGAGCATCAGGGAAACGCAGCCCAGAGGTAGGCGCAGTCTGAGCGGAAACGGGAACCGGGATAGATCTATTTCTTGGCTCTAAGTTCCAAAACGTGACGCCACCCATTTTGCCAGGAAACGCCTCTCGGGCCGGAAATAAAGGGAAGGCGCAGCCGCTTTCGCGGTGACACCGAGACCTCCCATACACAATCCCCGAAAAACTCAAAAGTGATCACGCCGGAATCCTCGAATGTCAGGTTACGAAAGTGCCCGGTTGTGTAGGGTGCGCCAAGTGTAACTGTGTCGATTCTGTTGAGGTCTTTGTCCAGCAAATGGATCCGGAGCGAGTCTTCGAATGGGATGTCGTCGGTCAGGAATACAAGGTACTGATCGCCATGCTGCACACAGGCTTCGAGAACAGTGCCCTCGAGTGGTTCCTCAGACGTACGCCCCGCAATGATCGCGAAGCTCGTCGCAAGTTCATAATCGTTGCCTTCCTTTGCCATAGCCAGGCTGGCGTCTTCTCGGATATGTTGCTGCATGTACTAAACCTTACCAGAGAAAGCTGGCGCCAAAGGCGGCCAGAGTGCCAGCATGTTCGGTATATTCGACTAATCTAAGGCACTGTGATCTGAAAGTGAGGGCTCTGTGGAAAAGGCGAACTTGCGACAGCGCATCCAAATGAATGCGTTGCGGTACCTGCTCAAGAAAGAAACCCATGCCAGTACTATCACGTCAGAGGTTTCAAACTATGACACCTACTGGATCTATTTCACTCCCAAAGAGCAAAGTAGTGAAGGTGAGGAGGGTGAGACCCAAGAAAGCGCTGACCCGGTGAAAATGCTCGTTGAACCAGAGGCAGATAAACCGCTTCGCGCCCGGCGCGTGAGGAAACTGAATGAGGGAAGACAGAAGCCGAAAGCAATAACGACAGCCATGATTAAAGCGGTCGAGTTTGAGATACGACATTTTTATGGTGAGACGGAAACAACCTACACCAGTCCCGTAGTGGCCGCCCTTTCGAGATTCTTACGAATCCACTGGCTACTCTGGTTTTGGCATAGATTTTCAAAAGCCAACGCTTCCCGAAAGACCAAGTTTCTGCGGGAGAGAAAGACCGTGCTCGAGGTTATAGTCAGGCTTGATGATGAGCGTCAATCGGGGATCAACAGTCTATCTGTCGCACGGGAGATTAGAGGCCCGGATTTGTTCCTTCTCCCAAGCGAAGTAAAGGCAAGGTATTTTCGCCACATCCACAGAATTATCGACTCATTGGCGTTCACTCAAGAAATCGAATACGACAAAAACCGTAAAACCTACACCCCTACTGGTAAGAGCATGGCCTCATTACTGGAATGGGAGAAAGAGCTCCGAATCCATCGATCACAGGTTAGGCGGGAGAGAATGATAGTTTGCCTCACTCTGGTCATTGCGTTGGGGACAACCGTTCAGGCATATCAGGCAATCTTTGGCAGTGCTCTATGATGGGCTGACAGTGATGCTGCCGCGGTGACTCGGAAAGTGTTATCTCACAATTTCTCTAGAGAGTAGTGTATGGATTATAAGTACTGGTTGGATTTCGCCCCTTCTGCGCTCTCGGCAATCGCTGGTGTGGCTGCGGCAATCGCTGCTTTTAATTCCCTAAAAGTTAGTCGCGAGTCGCAATCGATTGCCGAGCAAAGCGCACTTGCTATCCATCATGGCGAAGCATCCCGAAAGCTTGCCGATGTTTCGGAAACGGTTTCCGCTCAGACCAAGGGTTTATATCAGTGCGCAATGGACGTGTGGACCAAGTGGCCTAGAGAAGTTGAACGATCTGACCATCGTGAAGCTGGTGGTGCTGACCCACGTCCGCTCAGACACGTGCTTAGTAATGCCGGCGAGATGCTGGAGAGGCATTCAACCAATGACGGGAAGCAATATCATCGAGCTCGACACGATATTTTTTCCGTAATTCGCAGCGGTATGGGGAAACTATCAGATTCAGAATACCATAAGCTGCTAAAGGTCGCAGACTGTACCTGTATTGATTTCGAAGGGACTTTTGGGGTCCCCCGGAGAGATGAGAGTATCTCTGAATCATCGGCGTTCAGGTGGGCATACTATCAACTTGAACGGCGAGTTGGTGAGGAGGGCTGGGGTCAAATATGGGCGAATGCTTGGAAAACTGGCGGATGGCTTAGGACGTATTGTAATGAGTTCGAACAGCTGAAACCCGCACTCGAAAGGGAGCTTGAACTACTGGAGGTCGAGAGAAAAAGATTGCTGTATACCGTCTTCCCGCTCGACAGAAATGAGCCTCTGCATCGTGATTACAATAGAGCTATCGGCATCCTCGAGGGGCTGATAGGTGTTATTGAGTTGGATCTTTTTGATGGGTATACCGATGACCCCCATCCTGCCGACCTAATTCCGCTAGTCATTTCATCTGTCGCTGCGGCTATTATGACGGTGAGGGCTATTGATGATTTTGGGAAAACCGGGACAGATTTGTTTTCTACAGTTTCCTCTTGATCACTGCGGCGATCACACTTTCCCGCGTGGCATTACCTGGACGGCCGACTCGTTAATCCATTGTCTCCCAGCGCCAGCCGAAGTCCCTGGTGTGGTGCGTCCATGGATGACCTGAATATTGCAGAACAACGAGGATAACGGATCTTTTGGGCAGCTTGAGGACAACTTGGCTATTGCCGGAATTCTGGTTAGCATGACAGCGACAGGAGCCAGTGAAGGCGATCCTGCAAAAACATGGATAAATCTCCCTCAAGGACAGAAGGAGCAAAGGAATGAGCAAGAAAGTTGTTTTATTAGGTGACGTGGGTACGGATCACTCCGGATTCCCACCAACCCCGGTGATCGCCGGCTCCCCCGATGTGTTGATCGATGGCAAACCTGTTGCCCGTGTTGGTGATCCCCTCGCACCACATTCCAAACCCAAGCATCCACCTCATCCCCGAGCTATAGCTGCTGGTTCTGGAACCGTTCTGATCAATGGTATTCCTGCCGCCGTGACTGGTGGGGCGATTTCCTGCGGTGGCGTCACCATTGGTAGTGGCAGCGTGGTTATTGGTGATACGTATACGCCCGCCCAGTTTTCAGGTATTTCACCCGCCCCAGTAAAGCCCGCTTCGAAGGCGGAGGCATCTTATGCTAGTCGTGCTAATGGTGGAGCTATAGGCTCCTTATCGTCCCCACAGTCCGCAAACCCAAACGGGTTAGCCCGTGGCGACGGCGGTGCGGTTGCAGGTGGCCCGGTTGTGTCCGGTGTGTCTGCTCAGGGTTCAAAGGATCAATCGCAGGAAACTACTGTGGAACCGGGCTTTCATGTGGTTCAGAGCCCAATGAGCAAGACCACTCTGTTGGCTGCGCTCTATAGTGACGCTTCTGCGAAGCCTGACAGCTTTGACCGCTTGAATCCGGGCCTTGGCGGCCAGGTGTTGCCCGGTGAGATGATTGTGTTGGGTGATCCGGAGGGCATGGAGTGCACCCAGGAAGAAGCTGATTTGATGGAGGTGGCTGCGCAGGTGAATGCCAAGGTGCGGGCACTGGATCAGGACGAGGCACAGTTCATCGTGAAGTACTACGATCTGCTGGAGGCTATCACCTCGACAGGTTCTGCGGGGCTTGGGGCTGGGGCTGTCATGGTTGGGAAGCAGATTGGCAGCATTGAGAAGACGTTAAAGAACATTGAGCGGCTTCATCAAGAAAGCTACCGGAAGCATGGGCATCTCAACCATCCGGAGTTTTTCGAGAAGCGGCGGGCGCTTTTCAAAGAGCTGGATTTTTCTTTGGGAAGTGTGGCACGTCAGGGCATGTCTCTGGATGATGATGCAAAGTTGAAGCGGGCACTGGGGTTGTCGTCTAAGAGTATTGTGCATAGTTGGAAGACCGCCGGGGTGGGGGGCATACCAGGGTACGCTACGCACTACGAGAGGCTGGCAACGGGGGCCAGATATGCTCGAAATGTGGGCTATCTGGGAATCACCCTGGATGTGTCCATGTCTGCGCTAAAGATAAAAGAAGCATGCACTGCGGACGACGAGAGGGAGTGTCAGGTTGTGGCTTATAGGGAAGGTGGAAAACTGATTGGATCTTCTGGTTTTGGTGCAGCTGGCGGGGCTTTGGCCGCTGGCTGCACGATGGTTGCTGTGACCTCAGCGGGCATCGGTGGCGTTGCCTGCGTAGTTATCGTGGGAGGACTGGGAGCTGCAGGAGGTAGCTATTTCGGGGCCGGAGTTGGCGAGGCGACAGGTGAAATCGTGCGGAAATCGATACATGAATAGTGAGCAACTCGTCGCCATCGCTGAGGTATTGTTGGTCGTTTCCGTGCTTGGAGGATTTTTTCTGCTCGTTCTGATTTTGACCTTCCTCTTTCCTAAAATTGCGGAAGTTGAAAGTCGGATTGCAACACCCGGCAAACAACTGGACGGCATCCGGGAAGTTTGGGGCAATGGCCCAATAGGTCGCTGGATGCGGGTGGTTCATGTCTACTTTTTCTTCATCTTTCGTAACCTTCCTCGTATCGGTCCTAGGATCGAGTCCAGGATGGGCGATGAGGCAGAGGCGCTTCCGATGGGCCTTAAACTCTGGGTGATTCTGCCGGTATCAGTTTTTTTCGTTTCGATTATCGTGTCGCTTATAGCGGCTTGGTACCTTGGGGTGTTCGATTAGTTGAAGATTGTCATCGGTAGACGGCTCGTTCTGACCTTTATGGTTGAACTCACTGGTTAGCGCGGCCCAGCCCAGTCGTCCCGAGTCCCCTCGAATGTCATTCCCAAAGAAGACTGTTCAACTTTGAAGGTTGCGATGAACCGTCGGTCTGGCAGGCGGTACCAGAAATCTTTGGGTACGCAGATTTCGAAATACATACGATCCAGGTGATCACTTTCTAGCTGGTAGCTGCATGAATGGCGTCCACCGCCACGGTATTTTGTGACCTGGTACTTTACCGTTCTTGTTTCGCTATCCAGCATCGTCCAGATGCGCGGGATGGTGTAACCGAAGGATAAGTGAAGCACCGACCAGAGCAATAAGGGGCAGCTAATGAAGGCGAGGTATTTCTTGGCACGGCCCAATGAATACCACTGAGGTGCTGGGTTGATCTTTCCTGTGTGCCATAGGTAGCCAGTCCAGAGCGACACTGCGAATGCCACAAATGCCGATAGGTATAGCGCGATCGTCGCAACCTCTGGGTTGGGGCAGAAGTTTTTTGGGCCGAATATATGAGGCACCGCGAGGATGATAGGTGGCAGCAGAATGACACACAGAATTTTCTGGTGCCGATTCATGCCAGGTTTCAGGGAAGCTCTTTTCATGTGTAATCCGTTACAGTCAGGCGGCGTATTCCTTACGCTGTGGATGCATGGTACCAAACGGTTATGTGTGGAAGCCGGGACAGATCTATTTTTTGAAACCTGCGGTCGCCTGCACACCGCCATCCGCGAAGACGCCAGCATGAACCTGGCCGCCATTGATTCGTTTAGCCCCCCAGGCCCAAGCCCAATATATAGAGACCGATTCCAGCCCAGGTGAACAGTAGCAGCGCCCAAGGTAGACATTGGGTTCGATAGCGGATCTCGAATTTTGCAGGATTTTGTTCTGCGCTTTCGGTCGCTGTTTGGTGTTGTTCTTTTTTGCGCTGTTTGTCTTTTTCCCGGGCGTTGGCTTTTTGCTGTTTTTTATACTGATCAATGCCCTTTTCGATGCCCTGCGCAATCATTTTTGTCTGCTCCTTGCTTTGCCGGGGTCGCTGAGTCGCCTTTGCCATGGTCAAGGCTTCCTCCTGGGTTTGCGGTGACGGTGCCTGCTTTTTAATTTTTGCCATAGGGCTCGGCTCGGGTTGTTGGTGAATGGGCTATTATAACGGTTAAGATCGGCGTCCAGCGCAGAGAGGATTCTGTGCTTCAAAAGCAAGGAGAAGCTGATGCCAAGACAGGCCAGGGTGATTGTGCTTGGTTTCTCCATGATCAGCATCGTTTATTCAGCCAGGAGCTACGCTATTACCGTGCCATTGCCTCGTTTATATTCTTTCCGTCGTTGCCCTTACGCTATGCGCGCTCGGCTCGGGATCTTGTTTGCCGGGCTGACGGTGGAGCTGCGGGAGATCGTGCTAAAAAACAAACCGGCGCAGATGCTGGCGGTCAGTCCCAAGGGCACGGTTCCTGTTCTGGAGCTGGCAGGAGGTGACCGTTCCGAGAGGCTCGTTATTGAGGAAAGCAGGGAAATCGTCGAATGGGCGTTGCGGCAGAGTGATCCGAAGGGTTTGTTGAACACGGATTTAGTAAGCGCTAATGCCCTGATCGACCGCAACGATAACGAATTCAAACACTGGTTGGATCGTTATAAATACGCGGATCGCCATCCAGAACTCTCCCAGTTGGATTACCAGCAGAAGGGTGAGGTGTTTTTGCAGGCGTTGGAAAGCCTATTAGCCAAGAACCGGTATCTCCTGGGGAGCAACATCAGCATCGCTGATATTGGCATCATGCCCTTTGTACGCCAGTTCGCCCATGTCGATCGGGAGGTGTTTTACAGTCTGCCCTATCCGAATTTACAGAAATGGCTGAGGGATTGGCTGGAGCATCCAGTGTTCCTGCAGGCCATGATCAAACTCCCGTCTTGGCAGGAAGGCGATGATGAGGTGGTGTTTCCACAAATAACCGCGTTCGCAAGATCTTAAAAACCGTAAAATCCGGGACAGATCTATTTTCCCCCTGCCCGTTCCCGCCGAATCAGCAGTACCAAAGCCAGCGCCGGTATCTCGGCCCAACCGGGGCGCTCGGCCACTTGCTCCGGACGGAATTTTCGGCCGTACCAGGAACCGATGATGATGTCTGGTTGGCGGGCGATGACGTCTTCGGGGTTCTCGATGATGCGTTCCCTGGCGCCCGGCTCGGCGCCGATGGCGTAGAGGGTCTCTGTGGTTTCTTCGGTTAGGCAGACGATGCGTTGGGGATAGTTCATGGGGGCACTATACCGTGAAAGTGGGGCTTGACCACTCATTCAAATCGGCGTGATCGCAGACACCCACAGCAAAATGCGCCCTGGCATTCACTCGTAGACGTCCCGCAGGGAAAGCAGCTCAAAGTCCGGGGTAACGCCCAGCCCGGGTCGATCACTGAGCCACATGCGGCCATTGGCGACTTCCGGGGCGCCTGTGGCGAGTTGCACTGTGTTGTAGTTGTGCAAATCGGTGGTGTTCAACAAGGCTCTGGGGGATGTACTGGCGGCCAGGTGCGCGTAAGCCGCCGTCGCAATTCCACTGCCCCAGGCGTCTTCTACCGTCATGGGTATGCCGGCATCTGCACAGACGTCGCGAATGATCCGGGATGGCGTCAGTCCACCGAATTTGCTGACCTTTAGGGCAATGGCATCCATGGCGTCGTCCCTGATGCCGCGCTGGAGCTCATTCAGGGTGTTGAAAGCCTCGTCCAGTTTGATCGAATGCCTGGCACGGCGCCGGACCGACAGGCACTCTTCGTAGCTGCGGCAGGGCTGTTCCAGGTAAATATCCACATCCTCGACGGCTTTTGAAAAACGCAGCGCCTCGTCGCGCCGCCAGGCGGCGTTGATATCGCCGATCCAGAGCTCATCCGGCTGTTTGAGTTTGCCAAGCCTGCGAACCAGGTCAATGTCTTCTTCAACCTCATGACCCAGCTTAATTTGAATGTGGCGGAACCCCTCGTCGCGGTAACGTCGTAGTGATTCTTCCATTTCCTCTGGCTCGGCCAGTGGCACAATCCGGTGCAAGGGCATGGAGGGCGATTGAAGCCCGCCAAGCAAGGTGTAAACCGGAAGTCCGGACACCTTGCCCAGGAGGTCCCAGCAGGCAATATCGATGGCTGCTTTAGCCACGGCTTGGCCGGTAAGGGCCTGATTCATCCGTTCCTGGATGACTGACACTTCCCGCGGGTCCTGGCCGAGTATTTCAGGAGCGAGCAGGGACAGGCAGGAGGGAAGGCCCTCGGCAAACGCCGGCATGTAGTTGGGGCCGCAGGGGCACACCTCGCCATAGCCTTCGAGGCCCGTGTCTGTTGAAAGCACAACCACCGTCGTTTCGAAAGCCTGATGAGAGCGGCCACCAGCGAAGGCATAGGCTTTTCCAGTATATTCCAGGCTCGCCGTGTATACGGCCATTCGCTCGATACGCATAGACCACTCCGCTCTGCACCCATCCCTGATCAAGTAAATCTAGTTCAGCTATGTGGGGATAGATAGCAGAGCCGGTCGCCTTGAATGCCACGTTTGGCGACAAACGCTTCGGCGGGAGCCTAGTCCTCGTAAATCATCTTCCGCGTCATGCCGCCGTCGATCACGAAGTTCTGACCGGTCACAAAGCGGGCGTCCGGCGACACCAGGTAGGCCACCATAGCCGCCACGTCCTCGGGTTTGCCGACACGCCCACTGGGGTGTTGCTCATGATCGGTAGCGGAAAGAGGCTGCGGTTCAGAAGGCGCATCAGCCTGCCAGGCAGTGACATCTATCCAGCCCGGGCTGATGCTGTTGGCCCGCACGTCGGGCCCCAGGCTCACAGCCAGAGCATGGGTCAGGGCGAGCAGGGCGCCCTTGGTTGCCGCATACGCCTCGCTATTGGGCTCGGACTGCAAGGCGCGGGTAGAGGCTATGTTGACGATGCTGCCCCGGCGTTGGCGCAGGTGCGGTATCGCGTGCTTTGCCAATAAAAAGGCGCCGGTCAGGTTGACGTCGATTCGTCGTTGCCACTGATCCAGTTCAAGCATTTCTATGGGGCCAGTGTCTGGATCTGCGATCCCCGCATTATTGACCAGAGCGTCCAGCCCCTGGCCCCATCGCGCGGCCTCCTCTACGGCCGAGGCGACGTCGGGCTCGCGGGATACATCCGTGGTGATTAGTAGCAGGTTGTTCGGATCGCCGAAATCCTGTCTGCACGCGCTGATGGCGTCTGCATTCTGGTCCAGGATCACCACTCGCCATCCCTTGTCCAGGAAATGGGCGGCAACACCCTTGCCGATGCCCTGGGCGCCGCCTGTTATCAGTATGACCGGGGGTTGCTGTGCCATGTGTTCGGGCTCCTTTTGAAAACTGGGACAGAGCTATTTTCTCCCGCTGCACTCTAAATCTCTACAAGCCGCGGCACCAACATCAGCCCTCCACCCACTGCCAACATCTCCCAGGAACTGCTTGCAAGGTACGGGTACAGAATCATCCCAATGCCGCAGTAACGGGTGACGATGTTTTTTGTGCGCCTACCATACATGAAGTACCCGAATCCGATGCAGGTCCAGATCGGCCAGTGGCTGCAATTGAAAGGAGTGCGCATTCCTTAAAATTTCGTAACATGTTGAAAGATAAACAAAAAGTAATAGGTGGAGCAGCGTGTATTTCTGGTATTCTCAAATGGTTCATAAAACTGGCAAGTGCCTGATGGGAGGATGGAGAAGATGGTCTCCTTCCCGTCATACCGGGCAGATCAGACCACCTGAACAATGGGATTTATATCAATGAAAATGAAATCACTGCTCGTTTTTTTATCTCTGAGTGCCACCTCATTGGGGGCCGTTGCGGGTGACACAGCTGACGCCGCGCTAGGCGGCGGTATTGGCGGAGCAATTGGGGCTGCCATCGGCAACGAGGTAGGTGGCAGAGATGGTGCTATTCTCGGCGGTGCCGTCGGTGCGGCAACCGGAACAGCCATTACCACCAGAGATCATAGAGAATACGATCGCGACCATGATCGCCGTCGTCATGACTACGATGATCGCCGGCCTTACCTGAAGTCTGGTGGCCATTTCTGCCCACCGGGCCAGGCGAAAAAGGGCAACTGCTGAAGCGCGACATGCTGGCCTTAAATCCTGGATTCAGGAAAACTGGGACAGACCTATTTTTCGGGGCTTTTGATATAGAAAACGTTCTTATCCCGCACGCTCATGTCAAAGAGTTCACTGGCTCTGACGAGTTCGCTTAGCTTCTTGTATCCGTAATTCACGGGGGAGAAGGAGCTGTTATTTGAAATGTATTTGCCAACCTCGCCGAGATGGGCCCAACCATCGTCATCAGCCGTTTGTTCCACCGCAGTTCGAAGAGTCCGCACCAAGACTGTATCGCCTCGAAGTTTGTTGCGTCCCCATTTAGTTTCTACCGTCGACTTTGGGGCGCCGCCGTTGCTGGTATTGTCTGTTTCCTCTGGGTCTTCGCGCAGGTTCTCTGTGTAGATGAATTGCGAACAGGCGTTGACGAAGGGCATTGGAGTTTTGCGCTCGCCGAAGCCAAAAACTGGTAGGCCGGCCTCAAGAATTCGCATGACGAGGGGAGTAAAGTCGGAATCACTTGTCATGAGGGCGAAGGCATCGACGTTTCCGCTGTAGAGCAGATCCATGGCATCGATGATCATCGAGGCATCGGTAGCGTTCTTGCCGGTGGTATAGGCAAACTGCTGAACTGGCCGAATAGCATTCGAGTGCAGCTTTTCAATCCAGCCGCTCAGTTGGGGGCCATTCCAGTTCCCATGAGCATGGCGTACGTTCACAGCACCATACTTGGCCAGTTCCTGCAGAACGCCTTCAGCCGACTGGTGACTGACGTTGTCGCAGTCGATCAGAAGGGCGATTTTGTAATTGTTGTTCATCTTCCTTGAGGTTTCCTTGTTTCGGATGGGGACGTTGCATGCTATCACTCAATCAGTCGTTACACATTTTTGCTAGCCAAACCTGCACTCCGGGAATACATGTTCTAGTCTGATCGACAAGAGCGTTGGTTGTGAGGGTGTCTATGAAAAAGTGCGCGGGTGTGTTCTTTCTTGGCGCTTTTCTATCTGGTTGTGCGAGTCAAAGTGTTCAGACTGAGCTTGCTGCGGTTGATGATGGCGGTTCCCAGTCCTACTACGCGAGCGGATGGATCGTTCAAAGCCAAAAGGATGAGGAACACCTTGTTGAGCTTGCAGTGCATGAAGCCAAGCAACCATGGGAAGAGGTTACGGCAGTTCTGTATCTTGAAAATAGCTCGGATGAGCCTCTGACAGTCAGCATCAATGACATCACTCTCCAGCAGGACGAACGGCAGGTCTCTCTTAGATCGTATGCGGAGCTGGAGCAGCAGTATATTGGGCAGGCGCAGTCCCGTCGCACGGCTATAGCTCTGGGTGCGTTGGCTCAAAGTTTGAGCGCTTCTCAGCCGGCCACGACTTCGTCTTATGGTTCTGGTGCCGCTTACGGGCCTGGAGGCACCGTAAATTACTACGGTTCCTCAACTACCTATTCACGCGATCCCGCAGCTAGCGCTGCGGCTCAAGCTCAAATCCAGAGCAGTGCTCAATCCGGTATTGCAAATATCAGATCTGAGCTGCAGCGGAATCTCAATTCTCTCGAGGGGTATCTCCAGACAACGACGGTTTTTCCTGGCCAGACTTTCATGGGGCGGTTTCAATCAGAGATGACGGTGTTTGATCAACGACCGGAATCGTTTTACACGTTTACCGTTGAGCTCGGGGAGGAAAGCTACGAATTTACCTTCGTCGAAAAAGCGAGCATCGAGACTGACCAGAGGAAGCTGTTTTAGGTGGAAAACAGTCCCACATGGGGCTGCTTTCCGTATGAACGATGTGAAAATGGGGCAGTGAGAACGCTACACGCCTTGCGCTGCCATATTGAACTCCAGCGCCATGTTGTACGCGGCTCCACGCAAACATATGACGTGGTGCTCTCGATCATATATATCCATTTATCTCTCCCTGATGCTTTTCGCCACCTGTTTGTAGCGTGCGTCTTTTCCTTTGACGACAATATGATGAATAGCGGCTCGGTCAAAAATGTAGATATGCCCAAGACCGTGGGTCTCGCTATAACCTCCCAGTATGTCGAATGAATCGAGCGAATCTTTATAAACCGCATGGTCGGGTATATCGAAGGCTTCCCGTTGCTTGATCGCCATATCCCGAAGTTCGGGGGATAGAGATGGCCGAACATCTTCAGTAAAGAACGCACGAATGACTTGTTCAGCGTCGCCGGACAGATCAATGCCAGGGTAGAAGGTCTCGGCGTCGACTATTTCGTGAGACATCGTCCAGTCTTCCTAGTGGAAGGCCAAGACAGACCTATTTTTGGTGGATTTAACGGCATAGAATTGGCGAACGGTATCAACTGGATGTTCATATAGCACCCAGATAACAAGCGCAGCGACAGGCCTTATTATGCATTTGGATAAAGCAAAGAAGCGTATCGCAAAGCAGGTCAAGAAGGGCTTTCATGGCTATCCGTTGGTTTCGCTGGAATACTTTGGTAAAGCGCCGGATTCAGCCACCGAGGTCGTTGTTTCATTTACTGAGGAAGAGGGCGCCGATCCCCAGAAGCAAACGTTTGTAAGCGGCGGTGATGCCCGGGAAGATGAAACGATTCAATCCACCCTCGTGAAAATTATTGAGCGGGCGGATGCCAAGACGGTGACCGAGATCGAGGGCATTTCCACTCTATAATTAAAACAGACGTGTTAGCGCCATGATGACTTGTTCATGCAAGCACAGAGCCCCTCAGAGGTAATCTTGGCGAATAAGCATCTTTTGGAAAGAGTTACTTGGAGTTATCAGCCCATTTCGAAAAATATCTATCAAACAAGAGCTATCAAACAGATATGACGAGAAAGACATTAGGTTTAACCCGGAAACCCATTAAAGACGCCAAACCAGTGGCTGAGGAAGCCGAAGCTAAGGTTGAGGTTGAGGCTGATCCACAAAAACGTTTTTTAAACGGTGTGGCGATCAATCCAACGCCGGGGATTCGTTTGGAGTCAGGTTCAGAAAAGCTCACGGTGCGTGCGATGGATTTGATCACGCCGATTGGAATGGGGCAGCGAGGTTTGATAGTTGCACCGCCGGGGTCTGGAAAATCGACGATCTTAAAAGATATTTGCCAGGCGGTGGGGAAGGCGTATCCCGAGATTAAACTTTACGCGTTATTGATCGATGAGCGACGCGAAGAGGTCACTGATTTCAGGCGTAGCGTCCCGGCTGAGGTACACGCTTCTTCTTCGGATGAAAGTTATGCTCATCACGTTCGCGTTGCCGATGAGCTTCTTGATATCGCCCGCCAACAAGCGGGCGAGGGTCACAACGTCATGATTGTGATTGATTCTCTCACGAGGCTTTCGCGTGTGCATAATGCGGAGCGAAAGAGCAGCGGCCGTACTATGTCTGGCGGGGTTGATGCGCGAGCGATGGAGATCCCGCGGAGGTTGTTTGGCGCTGCACGAAACATTGAGAATGGCGGGTCGCTGACCATTTTGGCTACCGTTCTTGTTGATACCGGCAGCCGTATGGACCAGGTTATATTTGAGGAATTTAAGGGCACGGGGAACATGGAGCTGGTTTTATCAAGAGACGTTGCGAATCAGCGAATCTTCCCCGCGCTGGACATTTCGAAAAGCAGTACACGCCGGGAAGAGCTGCTGTTAGATCCGAAATATTTAGACAAAATAAGAGCGTTGCGCCGGGCGCTTAGTGGTCTCAAACCGCTGGAGGGCACGAGAAGGCTGGTTGAGTTGCTTGAGAAGTACCCCACAAATGCTGAGCTTCTGAACAGCATCCCCGGAACGCACACCGATTGAATCTGCGATACGAGGTCAGGCCCGCGAGAAAGCCGAAAAAGTGATCTCGCTGGAATCCTCGCATGTCAGGTTGGCAATGATGGCCTTGCAGCTGGCCAGATCTTTTATTTCGGTTATTTGGGTAACCTGGGCCTCTTTTCTGGAGTCATTGAGGGATTAGGAGGGCGTAAGCATGCAAATCGGAGTGATCGCAGACACCTACAGCAAGATGCGTCCCGAAGCCCTGGAGGTTTTGGAAGGCTCGGATCTGATTCTTCATCGTTCAACGCGCAATCAGGCTGGTTCGCCAGTTTGAGCAAAACCAGCCAGTCTCCACATAAGGCCATCGAGCGCTAAACGGAACACGAATTAATGGCTAATGGACAGTTTCGGCAGCTTCACGTGGAAGAAGGACTTGATTTTGGCTTTGAGTGACACTGCCATCTGCGCGATATATTCGCTTCGTTCCTGCGATGCAAGCTTTGTGTAGTAATCAATGTCGATAGTGCCCTGTTCGTTCAGTTTCGGAGCCTGATAAGTCATGGTGGTGTGTCCTGATTCGATAAGTGAGTATCTTCTACAGGACTTATGGTAATGAGTACGAGGCTCTTGAAAAAGCGATCCTTTCTCATCAGACTGATGAATTAATCTCATCAGTCGAGCGAAGTTATGCGCCACCTGCCACCCCTGAATGCGCTTCGGGTATTTGAATCAGCGGCTAGACACCGCAGCTTTGTCGCAGCTGGCAAGGAACTTTTCGTGACGTCATCGGCGGTCAGTCATCAGGTGAAGACACTTGAAGAATATTTAGGGCTTTCACTGTTTGATCGAAGCAGGCGAGCGGTGACGTTAACCCCTGAAGGCGAGCAATATCTCTCATCAGTCAGGCATGCGTTCGATGAGATTGAAATGGCCACCCAACGACTGACCGCGAACCAGGAATCCAACGTGGTCAAGATCAGTGTTGCCCCCAACTTCCTAACCCGCTGGCTGATGCCACGCATGGCTCGATTCCAGGCCCTGTACCCGGATATTGAGCTGGAAATTAATGCGTCCATGGGGCTGCTGGATTTCGATCGCACCAGTACCGATATGGCGGTTTATTTCGGGAATGGTGAGTGGGACGATATTGAAGTGCATTTCCTGCGCAAAGTTATGCTGGTTCCGGTGTGTAGCCCGCGGCTACTGGACGGTGAGTTGCCGCTGGAGAAGCCTGAAGACTTGGCTAAACACACTCTGATTTATGTCAGCAAACGGAAGTGGGAGTGGGAGAACTGGCTGGAACAATCAGGCGTGGATTTTATATCCGCCCGGGGCAGCTTACAGATGTCCAGCGGGCAACTTGCCACGGCGGCGGCCCAAGAGGGCCTTGGAGTGGCGCTGGCTGATAGCACCCTGACGTCCCGTGAGATTAAATCGGGGAAGTTGGTGGTGCCTTTCGACATCCAATTGGATACGAATCGGGCCTTCTATCTGGTCTACCGCAAGCAACGTCCGCTGACCATCGGAATGAAAGCCTTCAAGGAGTGGCTGATGAGCGAGATATAGGGAGCCCTCGGGCCTGATTCTGGGAGGAAAACCGGGACAGAAACGGCTTAAACTCGGGGCGGCTCAGATGAACGTCCAGGCCAAGACCCGCGTAATCTTATTTCCCTGCTTCATCTCAATTTCCCTTATATCGACTGCACCAAGCTTACGAATCAACTTCTTTGCGGGCTTAACATTGTCGGCTTTTGAAACCAGGCTGGTAAACCAGCGACATTGAGTTGAATACGCCTGGCTTTCTCTTATCAGCTTTTTCAGAAATAGCTGCTCACCCCCCTTGCACCAAAGCTCTGCTCCCAGACCACCAAAATTCAGAGTAGGGGATTCGGATTTTGTTTTTTGTTCACCGCGACTGCGAGCAAGGTTATTGAGTTTTAGCCGGCTACCTTTCATCGCGTCATCGAGAGATGCATGGAAAGGCGGGTTGCATACGCTGACGTCAAAGAACTCACCAGCTTGGATGATCCCTTCGAACATGTGGTTTTTATCGTGCTGGGTGCGGAGCGTGAAGCGACCTTGGAGTGCGGGGTTGTTGGTGATGATTGTGGCTACGTTCGCAAGCGACTCCGTATTGATGTCGCTACCGACACACTGCCAGCCGTAAATTTGGCAGGCCAGTAGCGGGTAGATGCCATTGGCTCCCGTCCCTATATCCAGCAGCTTGATGGTGGGCTGATCAAGCCCGGGCAAGTCAGCGATGTAATGGATATAGTCGGCCCTGCCCGGGATTGGAGGGCAAAGTGCCCCATCCGGAATGTCCCAAGCGACAATGTTGTCGTATCGGTTTAATAACGCGGCGTTGAGAGTTTTTACTGCCAATGGGTCTGCGAAATCGATGGAAAGGTTGCCATGAGGGTTCGTTTTCACATGGGGGGCTAGTGCCGGGTGGGTTTCTACGAGAGCTGGGAGGTCATAGCCCTGATTGTGCAGATTCCTCGGGTGTAGATCCTTGCGAGCAGGCTTTGTGGAAATCGAAACAGGATTATTTTTTTGGTTCATAAGCAGGGGGAAACTGTGACAGACCTGTTTTTCGGGGCTTTCGCGTAGGTTCTCTGTTTAGATGAATTGCGAACAGGCGTTTACGAAAGTCATCGGATGGCAAAGTTGCATGCTATCACTCAAACGGTTGTTACACATTTCTGGAAGTTAAACATGTACTTCATGAATACATGTTCTAACCTGGTCGACAAGAGTGAGCGTTTGGTTAATCGGGTAACCTGGTTCGCTTTCCCGGAGTCATTCCCCGCTCCCACTCAGCTTCGTCTCCTGGCGCCGGAAGAAACCGGCCAAACTCGATCATCTGAGTGGCTGGAATGTCCTGCAGGTAGATCCACACGTCCTCAGCAGTTATGCCCGCAATTCGGGCTATCTCTTCAAGCATCTGGCTCATCAGGGCCTGCTTGACCTCGGTATTGCGGCCCTGCCGGATCAGGCCGTGCACATACACTTGGGGCGCGGTGTTCACGCTGCCACCGACAAAGTGATCGCCCTCATTGGTCGAAAAAAACAAAACCTGGGCAAAGAAACGGGGCGCGCCTGTTTGTGTGCTATGGGCCGTTGTTATGGCCTCCGCGATCTGTGATTTCTGCTGCTGCGACAGAGAAAGATTCGCGACCGTGACGGTATAAGTGGGCATGGGGGAATCCTACCGGGAGTGACATGTATTTACCTGTTCTGGCCGACATTGAGAATCAGGTGGTCTTGTTTCACTATAGCAATGCTTACCTGCATGGCCATACGCACGGGCCGGGTTGGCGTCATTGGGGAATCTGGAGGGCGTAAGCATGCAAATCGGAGTGATCGCAGATACCCACAGCAAGATGCGTCCCGAAGCCCTGGAGGTTTTGGAAGGCTCAGATCTGATTCTTCATGCCGGTGATGTGGGGCGGAACGAGGTTCTGGAAGCGCTGGAGCAGATCGCCCCTTTGGTTGCGATCCGTGGCAATATCGACAAAACCGGCCGCGCAGCCACTCTTCCCGATGTTCAGGATCTGGAATTCCTCGGCCAGGCTTTTTACATGCTCCACGACGTCAAAACCCTCGACCTCGATCCGCAAGGCCGTTACCGCGTGGTCATCGCTGGGCATTCCCACAAACCCCGTAATGAATGGATTGGCGATATGCTTTATTTCAATCCGGGTGGCGCCGGGCCCCGGCGTTTTACTCTGCCGATCACGGTGGGGCGGCTGCAGGTGAGTGAGGGCGGTGTGGTTGGTGAGATTGTTGAACTGCCGGTTTGATGAGTTGGAAGAACCGGGGCAGATCTGTTTGATCGCGCGGGTTGATTCCTTCCTGATTATTTTGGAAACTCCGCTAGGTATTGCAGCGGCAGGAGCCAGTGAAGGCGATCCTGCGCAAAGATGGACAAATCTCCCTCAAGGACAGAAGGAGCAAAGGAATGAGCAAGAAAGTTGTTTTATTAGGTGATGTGGGTACTGATCACTCCGGGTTCCCACCAACCCCGGTAATCGCCGGTTCCTCCGATGTGTTGATTGATGGCAAACCTGTTGCCCGCGTTGGTGATCCCCTCGCACCACATTCCAAACCCAAGCATCCGCCTCATCCCCGGGCTATAGCAGCGCGGTGGTTGGTGGCCAGGTTGTGTATGGTGCATCCAACCCATTCTTCGAAGTAGACCCGCGGATGGTCGGGTCTCGCGCTTCTGCCCTTACTTCGGTCCGATCTTGTTGTTTCCACCCGGTCGGATGGCAGGGGTAAAGGCGGATTCCATTTTAAAGCTGATGGCACCGCCGGCAAATTAAGCCCCAGATCACAATCCCGTCGCTTTGATATTTGGCTCTGAAATCGCCGAAACGCCGATGCGCTCGGCCAGGTAATCGCAAAAGTGTTGGGCGACGTCCTGACCGTCAAGGTCTTCGGCGATGGTGATCTTGTTTTGCTGGTTATCAACCGCAATAAGCTTGAAGTGTTCCACTTTGTCCACGCCCTGGCCCGTGCTACCCGTGCGCTTGATTGCCAAATGCCTAACCTGATTCATGGCCAGCTTGCGGCTGCGTACAGGCAGATAGAGCCAGCTTCTTAACGTACGAATTCCGTGGCGGTCGATACGAACGACCAGGCGGTTGAAGGGCAGGTACAAAGCCGCAGCACTTGCGGCGATGGCCACCAACACAAAGGGGATGGTGAACAGACCCGCTAGCAAGCCAAAGCCCCCGCCCGAGAAAGCGGACATCAGCATCATTGAGCTGGCAAAGCCGAAACCGCCGGCAAAAAACCAGGCGAATAAGGTGAGCACTTTATTGCGGAACATGGGGAAGCGCATTTTTATCTGATGGCCATAATCCTGGTAGTGCATGGCCCGGGAAAGGCCAGGCAGATCCAACCGCCCCGACTGTATGGCTTCTTTAGCGGCCCGTGATTTTTCGTCGCGTAAGGCGCGCACTTGCGCACTGATATCATGCCCTGCACTTTGAGAACGGGCATCGCCTTTGAACGCCGGAATGTCGTACTGGCGCTCCAGATCCACGCCCTCGATATCCGCTTTTACGGACAGGCGCCAGAAATGGTATTTGCTGGAACGTTCATCATCTGCCTCTGGCAAGTCTTTCGGCAAGTCAAAGCTAAACCCAAGGCGTACACCGGGCCCTGCAGCTTCAACTCGCGGCGTTCCGCGCTCGGCCCAGAGGATTCTCTCTACGCGGGAGCGGTTTTTCCCGGAGCCGGAGACGTAGGTATAAATGCACTCCAGCGTCACGGTGACTTCTGCACCGGGAGTTATCAGGTCCTGGGCCCGAAGCCGGGGCACAAGAATTGTGCCACCCATCTGACCACCAATGGCTGCCGGATAGGGGGTCATGACAAGCTCGACTGTGCCGTAGTGACGATATGCTCGGGTCATGGTTACCGCTTTCCACAATAGCCCGAGGCCCACTGCAGGAAAAAGCAATGCCATTAAAACCGTCCAGAGGCTTTGATCCCAGGCTTTGGGTAGGGTCCACAGTAGCGGCGTGCTTATGGTGTTCCACACAAGGGCTACTACCCATATAAGCAACAGGGTGCGTTTACGATCAGATCGGATGTGGGGGCTTTCCCAACCCTTGCGGCTTTGCCAGTTGGAGTTTGTGGGTGCCATTGGTCCTTCTCGTTGCGGACAGAAAACCGGGACAGGTCATTGAGCTTTTTGGTTAGCCAAATGCACTTTCAGAAGATTACATCCTAAATTGGATCCATGTTCACAGGCACGCGTCAATAACTTTAACCCTTTCTTCAGGTTCTTGGTCACTCCTTGACCGGAGGCATGCATAGTTGCCAAAAAAGAACAGCCAAGCATAGAATTATTTGAGCACGACTTTTGAAAGTATTCTAAGGCTCGTTGGTAATCGATAGGTACGCCTCGGCCATGCAGATAAATTGCACCCAGCGCATCGCAGCCTATAGTCAGGTCCCTGTCACAGGCCATCTTATTGTAGTGAAGCATTTTTTGGATATCACGCTCCACGCCTAAACCTTTGTAGTAAAGACCGCCTAGATTGTTACATCCCCAAACTGCCTCATCGTTGCACGACTTCTCGTAGAGAGATTTTGCTTTTCGAATATCTTTTTCAACACCTTTTCCCTCTTGGTAAAAATAGCCTAAATTATTGCAGCCCTGCAGGGCGCCCCTTTCACAGGCCAAATGATATATATCCCTTGCGGCCGAATAACTCTGATCAACTCCCGCGCCGTTCTCGAACATGAAGCCAATGTTGACGCAGGCTTCAAGATCATCTGCTTTACATGCGACATCATAAAACTTTATTGCTCGCACGTAGTCTGAATCAACACCAAATCCAGTCATATAAAGCCAGCCAGCCCATTTGCATCCATCAGGATGCCCGAACTCGCAGGCTTTCTGGTAGAGGTCAGCTGCTTTCTTTCCATCATCGTCTAGGTAATAGTCGCTTGCTGCGATAATACAATTTTCTAATCCACCTCCATCACAATTCTTTTCTAAGAAGAAAAGTGTTTGTTTCTCATTCGTGGAGAGCCGAGCCAGGTCATCGCAGGTGGCCTTTGGAAAAGTATCACATAGGTATCTGTCGAATAAGCTTGTGTTCGAGAGTTCTGAATCTTTAAAGAAAGGAAAAAGAATAGCGATGATCAGAAATATTGCAATGCCGCCTATTAGTGCGATTTGATGGCCCGGATTATGCTCGATATCTAAGAGTTCGTTGAGTCGTGTTTTTGAAATTAAACGAACACACCATGATGAAAGGCAGTAAAGCCATGCCCAAATGGATGTTAAAAAGGTGGAGTAGAAGAATATGGAAAATATACTGAAAACCGCCACCAATTCCACAAGCGATGGAGCTGGTTTTCCAAGAACAAAAAGATAGGCCTCAATGGCGAACCAGATAATGCCAGCAGTGATAAGTGCATCGAATGCCAGTAAAGCTAGCTGGTTCCATATGCTTGATATGGAGCTAAATTTATTAAGCAACCAACGCGTTTCAAATAATGATAAGTAATCAGAAATTACATTAAGTATCAGGGCATAAATGATAAGGTCCTTGGTGTCAAGATATACCCCAATTCGGCCTTTCTCTTGGAGGATGTCGCCCAGTAAAAAATACAATATAAATACTGTAATAAAAGATGCAACAGATGACCTTAGGAAACAAGCCCAGCTAAGATGTCTTCGGCCAAAAACAGCGTCGAATAATAGACAGAACTGCCTCAGCCAAGTGGACTCATAGCTTCCCCACAGCCAGAGTGACAAATGTTCCTTACTTTCTTTGGATAAATGTTTAGAACTAAACCAACTCACTGTTCCGTAAAAGCTGACCGCGATGCCCAGGGCGTAGGCCCAATAATTCGATATTTCAGAAAAATTAAATGTACTCAGATCAATGCTCATCGGTCGCGTTTGCCTATCTGGTTACATATGATCGGACTAAGTGCAAGAAATAGCCGCTTAGAGCTATAGCAACCCTCATACATCCAGCTTGAGGACCGGCCATATTTGGACGAGTCCGCGACCGTAGGATTCAGCTTAATTTACCTTATGGAGCTTTGCATAGAAAAAGCCCCGGCTAAACGGAAAACCGGAACAGGCTCCCCCTGCTGAGACGGATTCCTCATATCCATATACCACTCGCGTATAGCCCATAATTGCACCAAATTTCCCGAGGCCTTGTGGCACAAGGCTTATGGGTATTTAACCCTAGGTTTCCAACAAACTTATCCACAGCTTCTGTGAGTAAAGTACGTGGCAATACCGGTTTACCAACGAGCCGGTACTGACCAGAATCCTCGATCCTTACGTTTTTGAATGCCTGCTCACTAACGGGCCAGGGTATAACGGGAGCCTCCATGAAAGCTGTACTTGATGCTTATCTGAATACTTCGCTGGTTCTGCGCATTGGTATTGCGCTTGTTCTTGGTCTGGTTGTAGGACTGGTGGGCGGGCCCGCGGTGGCCGAATGGCTGGACCCTCTGGGAGAACTGCTGCTTCGGTTGCTGAAGTTCCTGGTTGTGCCGATTGTCCTGTTAACCCTGATGGTGGGAATCAATCAGGCCAATCTTGGCAGTATGGGGCGTGTGGGCCGGAAGATGCTGGGCTTCTATGTGCTGACTTCGGCGTTGGCGATCACGGTGGGGCTGGGTGTCGCGTCTGCTTTCTCGCCTGGCAGTGGCCTGGAATTGACGTCGTCGGAAAGTGTCGAAGTGCCGGAGAATCCGGGCTTTATCCAGGTACTTCTGAACATTGTTCCCACCAACATGGTTGAGGCATTCGCCGAGCCGAACCTGCTGGGGATTATCTTCACCGCGATTGTTTTTGGTATTGCACTGTTGAAGCTGCGGGAGTCAAAGGCTCACGGCGAAGTCGCTGAGCGAGTGTATGGTGTGGTTTCTGGCCTGAATGAGGTCACCATGAAGGTGATGGCCGGGGTGCTCCAGTATGTTCCGATTGGTGTGTTTGCGATTGTGGCCAGCACTGCAGGTGAGCAGGGCATGAACACGATACTGGCCCTCGGGGATATGGTCATGGTGTTGTACATCGCCCTGGCGGTACAGCTGGTGGTCTACGGGGTTCTTATGCGTCTAAATGGCGTTAACCTTATGGACTTTGTTCGTGAGGCCCGGGCTCCGGTCGCCACGGCCTTTGCCACCCAGAGCAGCTCCGGGACGCTGCCCCTGACCCTGAACGCAGCGCGGCGTTTGGGGGTTCCCCAGAGTATCTATGGCTTCAGCCTGCCGCTGGGCGCCACCATCAATATGGACGGGGCCGGCATCCGCATTGCCATTTCTGCAGCCTTTGCCGCCAATGTGATAGGGGTGCCCCTGGACTTTGTCACCATGCTGGAAATCGTTCTGATCGGCACCCTGGCCTCCATCGGTACGGCGGGTGTCCCGGGCGCGGGTATCGTGATGATTGCTACAGTGTTTGCCCAGGTAGGCCTGCCCATTGAAACCGTAGCGCTGCTGGTGTCCATTGATGCCCTTGTGGGTATGGGGGCCACGGCGATGAATGTCACCGGGGATCTGGTGTGCACTTCAGTGATTGCCCGTTCCGAGGATAAATATGAGGCGGTAGAGGCAGGCTCAAGCCAGGCGGTGCCGCAGGAACAGCTGTCCTAGGGGGCAGCGTGTCAGCGGGAGCCGAGCATCGGCGGACTCACATTGATGCGGCCCCTTTCATGCTGGTCATCTGAGCGACATAGGCGGTGATAAAGGCTGTTTCCTGAAACACCTTCAAACCCGTGTCGGCGAACGCAATGGGCAGCGGGTTGGATGCCAGGGTAGATTTGATCATTGCCGGGGGCAGCAAGGTCACGGTTAACTCAGTATCGGTGATCAGTTGAATGGCCGCTTCCAATTTGAAGCTGATGGCACCGCCGGCAAACTTGCCTTTCGGCATCCGCTCCTTGATCGCGACGCGGGTGACCCCGTACTCGGCCATTAACTCCGCAAAGGCCGCCTGAAAACGCTTCAGGTCTTCACGGCTATGATTTTTCGGCAGTGACAGTTTGCGCACCTTGCACTCCGGCAGGTTGAACTGCCCTCTGTCCATATTCAGCAAACACACCACCGCATCGCTGCCCGTCAGTTCAACTCCGCAAACAATCATAGCCATTGTCCTCTGTGCTCCAGTTGTGATCAGCCACGAATGACTTTACCAGCATGCACTTGTCCGATGTGGTTCTTGGCAAACTTTTACAATTGACTACATTTCGCTATTTCATTTTTGCAGTAAAAACATAAGCTTGTGCCGTTGGTCTGACTGACCTTGTCATAACCAGTCTGCAGCAGGCGTTCCTGGTTGGCCGGATAGGGTTCCGTGTAGAGGGGAATCTGATTATCGACGAAGAGATCGACGGTTGCAGCGCAAACGCATAGTTCAGATTCTTGCACGCTAAGTACCTGGAATTCTCTCGGCCGGCAGTTTCTGTCGGCCTTTTCAGCTCCGAACTCTCAAAGCACGTTTTTGTTGCTCGGCCACAGTGGCCGATGTTTCCTTGGCGAGTAGTTACAAAAATCCTAAGGCGCCGAAACGAAGACTGATTTATGTTTCACGTCGGATGGATTTAGGAAACGAAGCAAGGATGTTTGAGAAATGGATTTGAGCCCGGTCTACCATCTCCTTATCACTCTACTCTGGTACCTGTTGCCCCTTGCAATCATGCTGGGTGTAATCAAGTCGCCCTGGTTCAAAGGTAAGTTTGGCGAGTTTCTGGTCAACTTCTCCGCCCGGTGGTTACTGGATAAATCCCGCTACCATCTCATCAAGAACGTTACCCTCCCCACAGAGGACGGCACCACGCAGATTGACCATGTTCTGGTGTCGGAATTCGGGGTCTTCGTTGTCGAGACAAAAAACATGAAGGGCTGGATATTTGGTGGCCCTCATCAGCGCTTCTGGACCCAGAAGGTTTTCCGCTCCAATCACAAGTTCCAGAACCCGCTGCACCAGAACTATAAGCACGTAAAAACGCTCCAGGCATTGCTCGGGTTAAACGACCATCAGGTGCACTCGGTGGTGGTGTTTGTGGGGGACAGCACGTTCAAAACACCCATGCCGGAAAACGTGACTCAGGGGCTGGGGTATGTTTGTTATATCAAGTCGAAGATTGATCCTTTGCTTAGCCTGGAGCAGGTGGCGGAGGTTCGGGAGAAGGTGGCAGCTGGTCGCCTCAAGGCATCTTTCGCCACCGACCGGGCCCATGCTCACCATGTGAGAAATTTGGTTGCCGAGCGCTACGGTGAAGCGCCTCGTCGGCCGAGTAGGGGACGCCTCAAGTTCTTGGTTTTTCCAGCCTTGATGTTGGGCGTCGGCGCGATCGGAATGAACGCCTATTGGAATTTTGCTTCGCAGGAGATGGCAATAGACACAAAAAGGGTGCCTGAGCACAGGGTTGAAAGCGCACCGCAGCCCACTCGTCACAGACCTGAAAGCGAGCCCAAAACCGATTCACGGACGGTGGAGCCTGAGCCTTCGTCAAGTGCTGTTATTCAGCGTGTTCATCAATCTTCCTCCGAGTTTCTTATGGCGCGGCAGGAATGTAACTCCCTGATTGCGGCTGCTATTGGTAGCTCGGATCCGCGTCTTCTAAGAGACAGGGACAAGGCGTGTGCTCGGTATAAGGTTTTGCGAGGGGAAGAGCATTGAATCTGAAAGGGTAGCGCCCCTGGGCAAGTAACCTAGTTCAGTCGATAGAATGGACGATCATAATCGAGACTGGTCGGCCGCTGGTCTGGCGAACTGGTTGTGCCTTCTCCTGTGTAGAGAATATTGTTGTTGATGTAAATGACATTGTACTCGTCGATCTCGAAGTCGGCGCCATTGAACTGAGTCACATGCGACGTGAGTTCGGTAGCGGTGAGGCCGGAACTCAGTAAAACGTCTTCACCCAGTGTGAAGTTGCCTGATGAGGTAGGATTTGGAGCTTCCGGTAACGGGGTGGTGCAAGCGCTATCGATGTAGTTCTCGATACTTGTGGCAAATGCGCTGCGGGTGAAAGAGACCGTTACGATATCGTAGTGTGCTTCGCCCTCCACGTGCCCGCATGGTTTCTTCCAGGTGCCCTCGAGTACCGTGACTTGATCGGGTGGCGTCACGGGGTCGCTATCGTCGTTCCCGTCAGACGAACCTGAACCGGGAGTGGTATTTTCGTTGGCTTTTTCCAGGTCGCTCCCACTTCCGCCGCCTCCGCAACCGACCATTAATGCCGAAATAAAGGTGCACGCCAAAATCCTTTTCATCGTTCTGTTTCCTTACAATGTTATCTAAATAGAATATTGTTATATCATTGTTGCATAAGGTGGATGGCCGCGATAGACCTGGCTCTCTCTGGAGAGGGCGGCATACTCTCCTGTTCATCCAGGATGAGCCGAGGTGTTCCGATCTCCGGCTTTCGGAGTCAGCGCCACTGCTGGCTATAATGGCCTACCTCCAACCGTTGCAGAAAACGTTATGCCAATCGAAAAAATTAAGTGGTCAGGCGCTGTTGTGAATAAGATTCAGGTGTTGGTGATTCCATTGCTGTTGTTAATCGCCGGCTGTACCAACATGGCCGGCGATGTCGCCAGAACCATTCATCCGGCGCCGTCGTCTGCTCTGGATGAAATACGCTGTTTTCCGTTGCCAGTGAGTTCTTCATCGGGAAGGACTATGAGTGTGATGCCAGGCATGACATGAGTACGCTTAGGTGTGCCAAAGAACTTCGTGATCTTTATATTCACCAGACCCAAGCGGTGGTGCAGATTTATCCCGGCGACGATGTGGCGTATCCCCATACTTTGGTGACGTCTCGATGGGATGAAGGGCTGATTCCGGGTGAGTTCATTTCCAGTGAGTTCACGAATCCCGATGTGACGGCGTTTTGTGAGTATCTTCAGGCGCAGGCGGTGGGGAGTTGCCGATTGTTGACCGAACACGGCTCTGCCCGGGGGCCGGAATGATCAAGCCGAGTTGCTACAGCTGTCGGAAAAAGTTTGAGCCATCCGAGCTGAGGCTTTCGTACTCAAAAAACTACTGTGAGGGCTGCGGCGTTGGGCTGTTTGGTGACGACTATTTTCGTTTCGCCAGAAAGCCCGCTCCAACGACTCGGAAGAACCTGGCTGTTCATGTTGCCGTGCTTTTTGTCGTGGTTGCCGGCTTGTTGTTATGGCTTTCAATTTAAGGCTGATTGCCTTCATTGAATTTCGTGATAATCGCATGTACGTAAAACACATTTGCAGCCACGCCGAATACGACCGGCTTACTGACAAATACCGTCGCAATTAAGGAGTGAGGCTTATGCTATCGCCTGCTTTTGTTGAGATCAGAGAAGCACTATCTCCGGTACTGTTTTTCTAGTATGCCTGCGTATTCAGGAGCCCCTTTCAAACTCCGCCCCTACCAACGGGAAGCCGTCGACGCCACGCTGAATCATTTCCGCAGATCCGATGAGTCTGCCGTCATCGTGCTGCCAACCGGCGCCGGCAAAAGCCTGGTCATTGCCGAGCTGGCCCGTCTTGCCCGGCGCAAGATTCTGGTGCTGACTCACGTCAAAGAGCTTGTGGAGCAAAATCACGCCAAATACCAGAGTTATGGGTTGGCCGGCGGCATCTTCTCCGCCGGGCTCAAGCGCAAGGAAAGCCACCATCAGGTGACGTTTGCCAGCGTGCAGTCGGTATCGGCGAATCTGGATCAGTTCCGGGATGAATACTCGCTGGTCATCATCGATGAGTGTCATCGGGTCAGCGGCGATGAAACCAGTCAGTATCAACGCATCATCGAGTTGCTACGGCAACAGAATGACGCCCTCAAAGTGCTCGGGCTGACCGCTACGCCCTACCGTCTGGCCATGGGCTGGATCTATCGTTATCACTACCGGGGCTTTGTTCGCGGCTCTGTTGACGAGCAGGACAAGCCCTTTCAGCACTGCATTTACGAACTGCCGTTGAGCTATATGATCAATCGGGGGTATCTCACCCGGCCCGAGTTGGTGAATGCGGCAGTGGCGCAATACGATTTCTCCGCGCTGGCTCGGGACCGCTTTGGCGAGTATGCCGAGAAGGACGTCAACCAGCTGCTGAGCAAACACAAGCGTGTGACCCGCGCGATCATTGAGCAGGTGATGGAACTGGCCGCTGAGCGCCAGGGAGTGATGATCTTTGCGGCCACGGTGGAGCATGCGAGGGAGATCACCGGTTATCTTCCTGAATATGAGACCGCTTTGGTAACTGGCGCGACCGATCAGAAAGATCGGGACATGCTGATTCAACGATTCAAACAGCGGCAGTTGAAGTACTTGGTGAACGTATCCGTGCTCACCACGGGCTTTGATGCGCCCCATGTGGACGTTATTGCCATTCTTCGGCCTACCCAGTCGGTCAGCCTGTATCAGCAGATCGTGGGCCGTGGTCTTCGCCTTGACGAGGGCAAGCAGGATTGCCTGGTGATTGATTACGCGGGCAACCACGTGAATCTGCATCATCCGGAGGTGGGCGAACCGAAACCGAACCCGGACAGTGAGCCGGTGCAGGTATTCTGCCCGGGCTGTGGCTTTGCCAATATCTTCTGGGGCAGAACAGACAGTGAAGGCCGTGTGCTCGAGCACTACGGGCGCCGTTGTCAGGGGCTTCTGGAGCCTGTGGACGGAGACGAGCCTGCTTCGCAGAAAGGTCGCCTTGAGCAGTGTGATTACCGTTTTCGCTTCAAGGAGTGTCCCCACTGCGGTGGCGAGAACGATATTGCCGCCCGCAACTGTCACCGATGCCAGAAAGCCATTATCGACCCGGATGATCAGCTGAGAGATGCGCTGAAGCTCAAGGATGCCATGGTGATCCGTTGCGCTGGAATTGCACTCAGTGTTGATGGAAACAAGCTGAGAGTGACCTATCACGGCGAGGACGGGGAGGAACTCAGGGAGTCGTTTGATTTCAGCAAGCCTGGCCAGCGCACCGTTTTCAACAAGCTGTTCGGGCGGCGTTTCGCGAACGGCCGAGCGCCGAAAACATTCAGCAAGGCGGAGGAAGTACTTGAGAGCCAGGCCTTGTTGCCAGCGCCGGATTTTGTTGTTGCCCGCAAGCAGAAGCATTATTGGCAGGTGCAGGAGCGGATTTTTGATTATCAGGGGAGCTATCGAAAGGCGAATGAGGCTTAAGCCCGCTTTTTCTGCCCCGATTTTCGCTCCTGCAGTCAGCGCCGCCGCCAGCTATAATGGCCTACCATTTATCTTTGTAGAGAACCCTATGCCAATCGAAAAGAATCAGGTGGTCCTGTTTCACTACAGTGTCCGTGATGAACAGGGCAACGAAGTTGAGAATTCCCGTGGTGGCAAGCCGAACGCCTACCTGCATGGCCACGGCGGTGTTATCCAGGGTCTGGAAGAAGCCCTGGAAGGTCGCGAGGCTGGCGATACGTTCAGCGTTACCGTCACTCCGGAAAAAGCCTACGGCCCGCGCAAGGCCGATGCCGTGCAGCGCGTGCCGGTCAAGCATTTGATGGGTGCCAAACGCTGGAAGCGGGGCATGATCGCCCAAGTGCAAACCGAGCAGGGCCCGCGCCATGTGGTCGTTGCCAAGGTCGGCCTCAAATTTGCCGATGTCGACACCAACCACCCGATGGCCGGTAAAACCCTGACCTTCGATATCGAAGTGATCGAAGTACGTGCCGCCGATGCGGAAGAGATAGCGCACGGCCACGCGCATGGGCCGGGTGGGCATCACTGAAGATAAAAGGGGGCGTAGATGCAAATTGGTGTGATCGCAGATACCCACAGCAAAATGCGCCCCGAAGCCCTGGAGATATTGAAAGACTCTTCAGCTCTGCGGCAGAAGCCGATAGTCTTTCAGAACTACCTCTTTCATTTGCAGCGCATACTGTGTGGCAAATCCCGGATACATCGTCGCGTTAAACCCGTCCTCGGTGAGATACCAGCTTTTGCAGCCGGTGTTCCAGTTGGTTCGTGACAACCGTTTTTGTATCGCACGATTGTGACTTTCCTGTGCGCTCTGGCGCACGTCCAATCCTTTCAGGTCAAGGCTGGTGATGGTGCGCACGGCTTTAACAATATAGTTAATCTGCGACTCCATATACACCAGAGCGGAGTTATGCCCGGGGCCGGAGTTCGGGCCGAACGTCAGGAAAAGGTTCGGGTAGCCGGAAACATTGATGCTTTTGTAAGCCGATGCGCCCCTTTTCCACTCGTCGTTCAATTGCCGGCCATCCACACCGGTAATCGGAAACGGTGTGCCGGCATTGCTTACGTTGAAACCGGTGGCAAAAATCAGGCAGTCGAACTGGTGCTCGATGCCCTCAACCGTGCGCACTCCGTTTTCATCGATCCGGGCAATGGGCCAGGTGATCAACTTGCAATTGGGTTGCTGTAGGGCCGGGTAATAGTCGCTGGATACCAATACCCGTTTGCAGCCCAGGCGGTAGTTCGGGGTTAGCTGGCGGCGAAGCCAGCGATCCTTCACTTGATTGCGCAGGTGCCACTTGCCCAGCCGCTCTGCCAGGCGAGTGAGGGGTGAGTTCCAGATCACCCCAAGAGCCATGGATTCGTGGGCGAGGTAGAGCGCCTTGCGCAATGCGTTCTGGCTCAGGGGCAGTTTTCGAAACGCCAGCTTCTGCCAGTCTGGTGTCTCGAAGTCGGGCCGTGGCATCACCCAGGGTGGTGTCCTCTGGAACACGGTCAGCTTGTCGACCTTGCCCACGATGCTTGGCACGATCTGGATGGCGCTGGCTCCGGTACCGATTACCCCGACACGCTTGCCTTCCAGGTTGTAGTTGTGGTCCCACTGGGCACTGTGGATTTTTTTGCCCTGAAAGTCTTCGATGCCTGCAATATTCGGAAAGCCCGGGTTCGATAACGGCCCCTGGGCCATCACCACGGTTTTTGCGTAGTAGGTTTCTCCGCCCTCGGTGGTGGCCTCCCATACGCCCCTGTCCTGATCCCAGTTCAGGCCGGTGACGTTGGTGCCAAAGCGAATGTACCGGGCCAGGTCAAACTGGTTCACCAGATGGTGGATGTAGCCCAGGATCTCGCGAGCACCGGAGAAGCTTCGGGACCAATCCGGGTTTGGCGCAAACGAATAGGAATACAGGTTTGAGGGGATGTCGCAGGCGGCACCGGGGTATTGGTTATCCCGCCAGGTTCCACCTACCTGCTTGTCCCGTTCCAGTATGACCATGTCATCGATGCCTTCCTGCTGCAGGCGAATGGCGGTGCCGAGGCCGGCAAAACCGGCCCCGATGATCAGGGTGGTAACCACAGGCGTCGTCTGTACGTCAGTCATGGTGTCAGGCCGTCGTCTGGTAGGTGATTTCGCGCACCCAGCTGGGTACAGCGGGGAAGGCGCGCCGGGGGATGGCGTCGGTCACTTTGACCAGGGCGTCGATCGGCTTGTGGTAGAACCGGTTACCCCGATCCACCACGAAACGCCCGTGGTATTTGATGATCTGGAACCAGGGGTTGCGCCGGCCGTCTTCTGAGCGGCCACCAATCTTTTCGAATTTCTGCATGGCGGCGTACAGTTTCTCTTCCGGTAGGCCCATTTCGATGATGTTGTCGCGCATCTTGTTCAGCAACGGAAAGTAGGAGGCGATACCGAGGATCAGCCGGGGGTCCATCAACTGGGCCACCATACGCGCCAGTTCCCTGTAGGTTTTTCCATGGCCTTGCATTTCCATCACCGTGAAGCCAACGCCAAGGTGCCGGGACTCGTCGTTGTTGATCAGCTCAAAGGCCTGATGGCAGACGGGGTCGTCCACGGTTTCCAGCAGGAACTTGCAGAGGGCACCATCAAGCGCAATCTCCAGCATGGGGACCACGGTGCCCAGCACGTACACGGGCTGGTCGTCGGCAAAGCGGTCCAGCCACTCGATCACCAGACGCAGGTTGTTGTTGGGCTCGGGCAGCTCGTTTTCTTCCAGCATGCCCCAGCGCTTCATCAGCGCCATTTCGGCGTTGGCGTGGCGCTGTTCTTCGGCGTGGAAATAGGTGTAGATTTCCCGCAGCGTGTCATCCGGTGCTTTCTTGGCCATGGCTGCGAAAGCGCGGGCACCTACATGTTCGATCCACATCAGGTCGGCCATGAAGGCTTTCAGTTTGGGCCACTGTTCGGCGGTTATCAGCTCGGCTCCCGGTGCGTCCCAATCCACGTCGGACAGTGACCACTGGGAGCTCTTGATCTTCTCCAACATCTTGTCCAGGTCGATTTTAGCCATGGAGTCTACCTCTCGCTGTCTCTTCTTCGGTTACGCTCCCGGTCTTACTGACAAAACGGTTCAGCAAGCCTGTGCCGACGGCGTAGCCGCTTGGCAGCAGTCGTTTCAGGCGCCAGATCAGTTTTGCGTCCAGTTGCGGCATCACATACAGCTGGCCCCGGTCCAGGCCATTGAGGGTGATTCTGGCCACCTGTTCGGCTGACATTCCGAAACGGTCCATCAACCGGTTGAACAGGGCACCGGAATCGCCAGTGATCCGGCCATTGGCGGCAATGTTGGTTTTCACCAGGGTGGGGCAGAGCGCGGTGACCTGAACGTTGGTTTCGGAGAGCTCCGCGGCCAATGTTTCCGAAATCGCCAGGGCGGCCGCTTTGGTGGCGTTATAGGGCCCCATCAACGGTGCCGCGGAGAAGGCCGCAGTGGAGGCAACATTGATAATGCCGGCGGCTGGCTGGCCCTTCAAAAGCGGCGTGAACACGTGGCAGCCGTGGATAACGCCCCACAGGTTGATGTTGATGGTCCAGGCCCAATCCGCGATTGGGACGTCGCCGATCTTCTGGCCGCCGATACCGATGCCGGCGTTGTTGATCACCAGGTTCAGGGGGTGCGGCAGTAGCTCCTGTGCTTGCTGAGCCAGTGCCTCAACCTGCGCCAGATCGCTAACGTCGCAGGCGACAGCCCAGGCCTCGCCGCCTTCTGCCCGAACCTCCCGGGCGGTCTGCTCAGCCGCTTGCAGGCTGATGTCCGAACAGACGATGAGCCCCTTGCGACGGGCCAGCTCCAATGCGAGGGCTTTGCCGATGCCGCTTCCAGAGCCTGTGATGACAGCCCGTGACTGATGGGTGAGTCTTTGCTTTTGAAACATTGCCGATTCCGCTTATCAAGTTTCAAACAGGGTCGCACGAGACGGCCGAGCTTTTTGGGCCGTATGTGATTCGAGAGAGGACGATTTACTTGCGGACTGTTACCAGATTGCGAACCTGGCCGGCGTTGGAGAGCGTGGTCCAGAGCCTTGGGAAAGCGTAGGCTGGCGCCTGATGCGGTTCTTGAAAGGTCAGCACATTGCGTTGTCTACCGCCCCGAAGCCCAACTGCCACGGGCCAGGTCCATGGCCCGGTTGACTTCATCGGCAGGGATGTCGCCCGGCTCGCCTTTTTCTATCGGGTCATAGTGGAACACGTACAGTCGGGAGACGAACTCGGCTACCGGTAAGGAGGCTTCGCCGAAGAGTTCACCGTGGCCATGGGTGGAGGTGATGACGCCCTGGCCCCAGTTCTGGCCGCTGTCGTTGTTGGGGTTGAAAAAGTAGACGCGCATGGCCTTGTCGGGGTCCATGGCGATCCGTTGGATGGTGATGGCGTGCCAGCCGAGAAAGCGCGTGGCGCTGTCGGTCACCGCGATACCGGCCGGCTGTGGATTGATCACGGGAATGTTGCCGTTATAGAACGGGTGATAGGCGGCGTAGAAATCCCGGATAAACCCTTCGAAGTCTTTCAGGCCGCCGGTGAAAACGTCCACGGCGATGCGAAATCCGTGGCCAACGTGGTCGCCGTGAAACTCGGCGTTGACCCATTTGTGGGGATCCTCTCCGCGGCCAATACTGCGCCGCCCCATTTCAAAATAGATACGGTCCAGATGCGGCACGGTCAGCAGGGATACGGCATCGACATCCACGGGCGGTTCGGTTGCCAGTCCGGCGCCAAGCTCCTTTGAAGAAATGCTGTTGCCTTCGAAGCGCATAACGATCTCATCGTCCCGCGCTGCCCAGGCAAGGATGCGCAGCAGTTCTGCCGGCATGTTGTACGCCCACATGGACAGGGCGCGGGTGGACTGGCAGGTCGGGTAGTTGCCCTGGCCCACGCCCAGTGGCCGCCCCAGCACGTTGAGTACGTCGGCAAGCAAAAAACATTCGGGGGAACGGCTGCTGCCGAAGACCGTCGCGATCTTCTCGGCTGCGGCGTCAGAAAGCGTCATGCGTATCTGTCGCCACAGGGATGGCGCTACCGGTGGCGAGTAAAGAATGCCCCGCTCCAGCATCATGGCCAGGCCGTAAGTGCATTGACTGGTTTCCGGAAACACGGCGTCGTCGATCAAGCGGTGAATCAGTGCAGGGTAGCAGTGGAATGCGTCGGCGCCGGTGTAGCTCAACCCGAGGGCTGTGGGGATCAGGGCGTTCCAGCGCCCGCGCAGGTAGCGTATGAACACCGGCATGTAGGCCGACACCAGGCCGGTGTTGTGCATGGCCTGGGCAAAGGCGATGGCTTCCTGCATCAGGGCGGCATCGTCCATGTCCGCCAGTCGTTCGGAATAGACTTCAAAACCGGGGTCTTCACGGCAACCTTCAGTGGGGCTGAATACGGCGTTGATCAGTTGCAGGGCGTCGTCGCCGACTTCTCCGCCCAGGGCGTCGGGTTTTTCCAGGCAGACGGCAATCTGGGTCACCATGTGTTTGACGCCCTCAACCTGCACCGGGCGCTGCTCCAGAATACGCCAGACTTCGGCCACCAGGTGCTCAAGCAGGTTTTCATATCCCAGATGCTGGAGCAGGTAGTGATACAGGTTCTGCACGGCATGGCCGAGCTGATCGGGCCGCAGCCGGTCGCTCTCCTGCAGGTCATCACTGACCACCAGGTCCAGGTTCATCGCCATCACCTGGGCGAGGAAATTATGGGCATGTTCCGCCGAGATAGAAGCGTGGACGTAGTCGCCTTTGGTGACCGCCAACAGGCGAACCTGACTCAGGCATTCGACCAGTGTTGCGGTGGGCTCCCCGTGGCGGACCGTACGCGCAGCCAGGGAAGGCACCAGTGTCTGGGGGTAGTCCCAATCGCTGCCACCAAAGAACCCGGCGGATTCAATGGCCGGAACGCGTTCGTAGATTGCGTCCAGCCCTTCGGGGCTGAGCATCAGGGGCCTTGCCGCATCAATTACTTCGAATACGGGCGAAACGCCCTCGATCGCGTTGATTGCAGCAAGGCGGCTAACGGCATCGTCAAATGCATTTACAAGTTCCGTTGGCGCGCGGCTGTTCTGGTTTTCGGTTTCTTTTTTTTGTCTGGCCATACAACCATCCTTGAGCCAACCTCGGACTGTGTCAACCTGGACTGTCGAAAACATCCGTGCCCACCGGTTGGCTGAAGCCAGGAACCTGTTGGTCCACCATTTCGGATAGGATCAATGGCTGATGATTGGTAAACAGGCTGACGTTAACCTACATATCATTATGAGCAAGAGATCCGATAAAGTGACGCCCACCCCCACAACAAAAGAAGAGCAGACACCTGATGGCTGAATCCTTTGGTACCGAGCTGGTTGAACAGCTCCAGCGAAATATTGGCGATGCCTTCCTGGCCGTGTCAGGTGAGGATTTGGACTGGGGCGCGCTTGTCGTACAGATGCTTGGCCAGTTGTTGGTCTCTGTAATCTATCTTGGGGTGTTTTTCGGGATCTATCTGGTGGTGACCGGTGCTATCCGGCTGGTCTTGGGCAAGCAGCGGGCCAAAACACCTCTGTTCATTCAGGTGCGAAGCACTCTGCGTTATCTGGCCGGGTTAGGGGCGCTGGTCTTCGTTCTTGCACAGTTCGGGACGTCTCCTGAGGTTCTCAAGGCGATGGCGAGGGCGGGCTTTATGGCCCTCGGTTTCTATGTGGCCTGGCTGGTTCTGGCACGCCTGATCAAGGACAGCATGGTGCGCTACAAAATGGATCCTTCGATTCGTCAGCTGGTCGAGAACCTGTTTTCGGTGGTCGTCTCAGCGCTGGCTGTGGTGACGGTGCTCGCCCAGTTCGGTTTCGATGTGGTTTCGATTGTGGCGGGGTTGGGGATCGTCGGTATCGCCGTTGGCTTTGCGGCGCAATCAACCCTCTCCAATTTCATTGCCGGTATCACCCTGCTGATTGAGAGGCCGTTCCGCATTGGTGATTGGGTGACCATCAACGGGCAAGACGGCAAAGTGGTCAAGATTGCCTTGCGCACCACCTGGCTGCGCACCCGGGATAATATCTTCGCGATGATTCCAAACGACAGTGTGGCGTCATCCGACATCATCAATTACAGCGCAGAAGGGGTCACCCGCCTGAATATCCCGGTGGGCATTGCTTACAAAGAATCCGCGAAGGCCGCGAGGGATGTTCTGATGCCGGTTCTGCTGACGCACCCTGAAGTTTTACAGGGTGCTGGTATGGAGCCCCGTGTTCTGCTTAAAAGCCTGGGCGATTCTTCAGTGAACCTTGAAGCCAAGGTGTGGATTACTCCCGATAATCTGGATGTGCAGCCCAGAATCATGGCTGATGTTCTGGAACAGATGAAAGAGGCGCTGGATGCCGCCGGCATTGAGATTCCTTTCCCTCATTTGCAACTGTTTATAGATGATGCAAAAGGGCTCAAGCCGGTTCTGGAGCCCCTCTACAGCAAGAGGGAAGCTAACGGATAACTCCTTGATCCCTCCTCTCTCCCACGACGGGTGACGTGAACCCTGTTATGACAATGGTGACACTCTCGTGATCATTCCGTGATGACCTGGTCGGCCCATGCAGCGCACTATTTGTTCAGGCGGGAAACACATGCTGAATGGTTGCCTGCCGCTCCGAACTCATAGATGAAAAGGAAACAGATATGAACACGATGCTAAACGGTGCCCGCATTGCAGCTCTCGCCGCCGCCTTCGCGACTTCAGGATTGGCCTATGCCGCTGAACCACCTGCCGGCTCCAGCGGTGCGGCGGTCTCCGGCAGCGATAAAGTGCATTGCTACGGGGTGAACTCCTGTAAGGGAACGGCCGACTGCAAAACCACCGAAAATGCCTGTAAAGGACAGAACGCGTGCAAGGCCCAAGGCTTCAAGGGGATGTCAGCAAGCGAATGCCTGTCGGAAGGTGGTGTGATTGGCGATCTGGGCTGAGTAGGCCAGATCAAATGTGTTTGTCCGGAGGCGCGTTCCGGCGCGCCCCGGGTTTTCAACGGGAGATTTAACGGATGATGAATCACTCTGCCAAAGCCAAACCGAATGGGCTGAAGAACAGTCTCCGTGAGCCGTTCCAGGGTTTTGGGCTGGGTTTGCGCCCGCGTCATTACAACAGCTTTCTTGCCCAGCCGCAGGCGGTGGATTGGCTCGAGGTCATCTCCGAAAATTACATGGTCCAGGGCGGAAAACCGCTTGCGATGCTCGACAGGATTCGCGCCGACTACCCAATCGCGATGCATGGTGTGTCGATGTCGATTGGTTCTGTATCTCCCTTAGACCATGGCTATCTGCAGCGCCTGAAAGCGCTTGCGGACCGTATCCAACCGATGTGGGTTTCTGACCACTTATGTTGGACCGGTGTGCACGGCACGAACCTGCACGATCTTTTTCCCTTACCTTATACCGAAGAAGCCTTGCGACACGTTGCCGCGCGCGTTCGCGAGGTGCAGGAAACGCTTGGGCGCCGTCTGGTGCTGGAAAACGTTTCAAGCTATATCGATTACGCCAGTTCAGAGATGAGCGAATGGGCGTTTCTGACCGCCCTTGCGGAGGAAGCCGACTGCTTGCTGCTACTTGATGTAAACAACATCTACGTAAGCGGTATGAACCACGGCTTCGACCCGCGTGACTTCATCGACGGCGTGCCAGCGCACCGCATCCAGCAGATTCATGTGGCCGGGCACTCAAACCTGGGCGACGTCATCATCGATACCCACGATGCGCCGGTACCCGACGAAGTGTTTGATCTCTACGCCTATGCATGCCGTCGCTTCGGGCCGGTCAGCACGATGATCGAGCGTGACGATTCAATTCCGCCGCTGGAGGACCTGATCGTGGAACTCGACCGGGTGAGGGCCGTGGCGGCTCGTCACACCCCTGTGTGGGATCGAGAGGAGGCATACGCATGACTGATTACGCCCCTCGTTCGTTAGCCGATCTGCAAGCGGGACTGCAAAACTATGTTTTGGGCGATGGTGTTTCGGACGACATTCTTTCCGAGCTGACGGGCGGTGCTTCTGACCAGAGTAAGCGGCGCCTGCATATCTACCATTCTGGCTACCGCTCGCGGATGAACGAGGCGCTCCAGTCTGCTTTTGAGCAGACCTGGGCCTATCTCGGTGACGACGCATTCGACGCAATTTGCACTCGCTACACCGAGACGAATCCATCGCATTCGCCGAATCTGGGCGACCATGGCCGCAACTTCCCACGCTTTTTGCAGCGAGCTTTGTCTGCCGATCCGGAAATCGCTGAGCTGGCAACCATGGACTGGAGGCTCCACAGCGCCTTCGATGCACCGAATGCCGCCATTCTCACCGGTGAGCAATTGGCAAATGTCGGCGAGGCGCAGTGGGCATCGCTGGGATTCGTCTTCCACCCGTCCGTTTCGCTCGCTCAGTTCGAGTGGAACGCACTGGAAATCTGGCATGCGCTGGATCAGAAACAAACACCGCCCGTCGCCGAAAAGCTGAACGAGCCGGTAGGGCACCTGTTCTGGCGCAGCGACCAGCGAAGCTACTTTCGCACACTTGAGTCGGATGAGTATGCCGCACTTAAGGGCCTGCTTGAGGGGCTTGGTTTTGCACAAGTGTGTGAGCAACTCGCAGAAGGCTATCCGAATACCAGTATTGACGCGTCGATTGGCACCTGGCTGGCGCGTTGGCTGGCGGATGGGCTGTTGTCGGAGGTCAAGCCGGGGCCTGTTTGAGTGACACCGTAACCCTTATCGGCGTGCTTTGGCCGACCGTAAAATTCAGGAGTCTGACATGTCCAAATCCAAAATCTCACAGTCCGAGATCACCGAAACCAACACCACCCGCACCATGACCGCTGCTGCCATGGCACTCGCCCTGGGTTCTGCGATCTCCATCGTTGCCGTTCCGGGCGTTGCCCACGCGGAGGGCATGGAAAAGTGCTATGGAGTTTCGCTCGCCGGTAAGAACGACTGCGCCGCCGGGCCGGGCACTACCTGTGCGGGCACGTCCACTATCGATTATCAAGGGAATGCCTGGACGCTGGTTCCGAAAGGCACTTGCGAGGAGACCGCATCCCCGACTTCACCCACAGGCTTCGGACAACTCGAAGCCTTCGAGGAGAAGTAGCAATGCTGCCCTCACGGGCAGGCCTGGGCCTGAAACCAGAGCACTTTCGGAACATTCTGGAATCGGGCCCAGACATTGGTTTCTTTGAGGTTCATGCCGAGAACTACATGGTTCCGGGTGGCCCTATGCACCATTATCTGGGGAAAATTCGTGAGCACTACCCGTTGTCATTGCATGGGGTAGGGCTCTCGATCGGAGCCGACGCTCCCCTGGACAAAACACATCTTGATGCGCTGGCGGTGCTGATTGACCGTTATGCGCCGCAGGTTTTTTCTGAGCACCTGGCCTGGTCGAGTCATGGTGACTTCTTTCTCAATGATCTGTTGCCGCTGCCATACACGGCCACCACCCTGAACCGTGTGTGTGACCACATCGATCAGGTGCAGACGCATCTGGGTTGCCGCATGTTGCTGGAGAACCCGGCGACCTATCTGGAGTTCTCGACCTCGACCCTGTCGGAGACCGACTTCATCAGCGAAGTAATACGCCGCACGGGCTGTGGCCTGCTGCTCGACGTCAACAACGCCTATGTTTCGTGCATCAACCATCACCGCGAGCCCGGGGCTTATATCCGTGCATTACCGCTTGACCGGGCGGAGCAGATTCACCTTGGTGGTTTTGCCTCCCAGGCCGATGCCAACGGCGACCCGCTGCTTATAGACAGCCATAGCGCACCCGTTGCGCAAGACGTGTGGGCACTCTATACCGAAGTACTTGAGCAAATGGGGCCGACTGCCACGCTGATCGAACGCGATAACGACATTCCGCCATTTGACGTTTTGCTGGCCGAGGTCAATCTCGCCGACTCGTACCTTGTTGAAGCAGGAGGCCAACGTGAGTGAGCAGACAGTATTCGCCAGCGCATTGCTTGATCCGGCGCAACCCTGCCCGGACGGGTTACGGGCGTGGAACGGTTCCGATCCGAACCAGCGCTTTGCGGTGTATCGCAACAACATCGTGGTATCACTGATTGATGCACTCGCTGCCACGTTTCCTGTGTGCCAACAACTGGTTGGCGAAGCCTTCTTCCGCGCCATGGCCAGGGTGTTTGTGGTGGCGCAACCACCGCGTTCGCAAATCCTGACCTTCTACGGGCGCGAATTTCCGGCCTTTATCGACACCTTTAGCCCGGCATCATCAGTACCCTATCTGGCCGACGTGGCCCGACTCGAAAGACTACGACTCGACGCATTCCATTCTGCCGATGTTGAGCCGCTTGGCACGGAGGACATAGCCGGAATGCTATCTGATCCCCATCGGCTACCCGGGCTTCGCATGGATATCCATCCCTCGGTGGCGATGCTGCAATCACGGTTCGCCGTGCTTTCGCTATGGGCCGCGCACCAGCAGGCAACCCCTGAATTGGCCCGTGTCGAGCCCCTGCAACCAGAATCCGTATTGGTGCTGCGTTCCGGGCTGGAAGTCCAGTGCATCGATATCGCAGAGGCCACCGGCGTTTTTATGGATCGACTGATACAGAAGGAAACGTTGTCGCAGGCTGAACAGGACGCCAAGGCATGCGAGCCCGGTTTTGATCTTGTTGCAGCGCTGACCCTTTTGCTGCGCTGGCAGATCATTACCTCCCTTTACCCCGGAGATGAACATGGACAACTCGACTGAAACCGATGCTCAAACCTCAACCGCTACGGGTGTCCTGCCAGGTCTGATCAAGCAGGCAAACACTCTTTTCGGACGCATTCCGGACACCCTGATCGCTATGATCGCCCGCTTTTCGATTGCCGGCGTGTTCTGGAAGTCAGGCCAGACCAAAATTGAAGGGCTGGCCATCGACATTGTCTCCGGTGAGTTCAGCCTGGGGGTACCACGGTTGTCGGACAGCGCGCTCTTTCTGTTCAAGGAGGAGTACAGTCTGCCGTTGATCGCCCCCGAGCTGGCGGCCTTGATGGCGGCGTTCGCCGAGCATCTGTTTCCGGTTCTGCTCTTGTTGGGGCTGGCCACGCGTTTCTCGGCGCTGGCCCTGCTGGTGATGACACTGACCATCCAGATATTCGTCTATCCCGGTGCCTGGCCAACGCACGGGGTATGGGCGGCGGTGCTGCTTTATCTGATGGCTTACGGGCCGGGTTGGTGTTCAATGGACCACTTCATCGCGGCACGTTACCGGCGCTGAAGTGCATCCAAACACTTTTTTCCTATTTCATATATCATGGGTGTTTAGTTGTTGGATAAGCCAACAGTTAACGTGGAGAACACCATGAGCAAGAAGCCCGAGAAAGTGACATTAACCTCTGCCACCATTGAAGAGCAGACGGCAGCTTTTTTAAAGGCTGGTGGGGCCGTTGAGTACGTAGGTAA
This sequence comes from Marinobacter sp. UBA2688, assembly GCF_002352785.1. Taxonomy (NCBI): domain Bacteria; kingdom Pseudomonadati; phylum Pseudomonadota; class Gammaproteobacteria; order Pseudomonadales; family Marinobacteraceae; genus Marinobacter; species Marinobacter sp. UBA2688. The sequence goes on along the minus strand of NZ_DELU01000007.1, from coordinate 415,126 downwards.
GGGTAAGAGTGGCCAAGAAACCTCAGCGGGCCCGAAGCAGATTAGCGTGAAATAGTCACCGGGGCAGATCTGGTTCTGAAACGCAGGGATTAAAGCGTTAATGAAAGTCGTAAACCCAGTCCTTGTTTTTCTACTCTCTATGATCTTTGCAGTCTCTGGTCATGCAAAGATTTATAAATGGGTGGATGAAGACGGGAAGATTCATTTCAGCGATCGGGAAGACCATCGCGTTGAGCAGGAAGTTGTCAACGTGAAGCCTGGCGCGTCGAAATGGTCGCGTTTTGATATCAAGATTAAAGCCGTCGATGTGGAGCTGAGTGAAGAGGAAAATCAGCAGATTGTTGATGGCGTGAACAACGTCTACGAGTTCTTTGACCGTTTGATGTCCTTTGATATGTACAGGACGGTTCCGGTCAATATACTGATGTTCAAGGATAAGGCTGAATACCGGAATTACCTTGTTCGCAGGAACAAAGGTCTGGCGGTTGCTTCATACGGCCTGTATATACCTTCCGAACACCAGATAGTCGTCTATGTGCAGGAAAACAGAAGCCGCACCTTTGAAACGATCAAGCATGAGGTGAGCCACGCGGTTGTCGATACCATCGTTCCTTATGCGCCGCTCTGGTTGAATGAGGGGCTTGCCGAGCAGATGGAAATGCTGGAACGTGATGAATCGGGCCTGTACTTTGAACGTCATCAGGAAAACAGTTGGGTGGTTGCTCAGGCCCGTGAACAGGGCCGTTTAACGGGCATTTCACAGTTTCTGAAATTATCCAGTTATAAGTGGCGCCATTCAGAGCTGTCGGGGCATGGGAGTTTGAGGGCTCAGTCCGGTCAATTCCTGAGTTTCCTGCTCTCCAAACCGACCCGC
>NZ_DELU01000007.1:323188-414178 GCF_002352785.1 Marinobacter sp. UBA2688 | reverse complement strand
ATCCAAACCGACCCGCCGCAACTTCGTGGTGCGGCTGATGCACAACTTCAACCGGGGTGACCGCACTCTCGCATACTACCTGGTGGATGATAATTACATCGGCGGAGTCAGTATGTTGGATTTGGACTGGCGGCGTTGGCTGCACGAACAGGGTAACGACATCATCCGGTTTTAACCGTCGGTCGTTGCTCTTCATCTTTGAAAACCCGCAATGAGAGGACTCACTATGCCTCACGTTCGTTTTACCCACCTGCTCGGTTTTGCGTTTCTTGTTGCTGTTCTCGCTGCCTCTGCCGCTCATGCTCATCACGGTTGGGCCTGGGCCACGGACGAGGAATTTGAAATCACCGGTACCATCCAGTCGATGCGCCTTGGTAATCCCCATGGCGAGGTCACGATAGACGTTGATGGCGAGGCATGGGTTGTGGAAGTCGGCCAACCCTGGCGTAACGACCGTGTCGGGCTCAGTAAAGAGATTTTGAGCGTCGGCCGGGAAATGACCGTGCACGGTCACCGTTCCGCCAAAGAGGGCGAACGGTTGGTCAAGGCCGAGCGGATTGTCATCGATGGGACGAACTACGACTTGTATCCCGGTCGTGATTCCTGAGCCTGGGAATGATTGAGCCGGCGCTGGTCTTTGTTGAAAACCTGGCCTTTGTATCGGCGCTGCGCAATTCCACCCTCGCATACCCGCTGATCAACGCCGGGCATATTCTTGGTGTTGCCCTGCTGATTGGTGGAATTGTGCCGCTGGATCTGCGTTTGCTGGGGCTCTGGCGCCGCTACCCTGTGATGGTGTTTGTCGATGTGCTTCGAGTCACCTCCGCGTTTGGTTTGGGGTTAGCGGTGGTCTGTGGTTCGCTTCTATTCGCCACAGCGGCGGTGGACTACGCCGGGTCGATGTTGTTCCGGGTCAAGATGGTGGTTGTCCTGTTGGGAGTGTCGAACGCGTTGCTACTTGCTCGGGTGTTAAAGCGCCGGGATATACGGAGCCTCCCAATGGGTGCTTCCATGCCTTTGCCCTTGAGGGCAGGTGCCTTGATGTCTCTGGTGTTCTGGATGAGTGCGCTGACTCTTGGCAGGCTATTGGGCTACTTCTGAGCAGGCGGGTAGCGACAGGAGTTGCCGCTACCCGGTGTTTCGAAGGCTAGCTGAATGCAGGTTCAAGAGGTTTACTGCCAGCAACCCGTTTCATCCACGCCATGTCCAGTGGAACAAGAATGTTCACTGCGAACAGCACCCAGCCCAACGCCTGCAGGCTCTCCGCAAACCACAGCATCAGGGCGAAAGACAGCAGGGCCCAGCTGACATCCACAACCATCATCAGGTTGAAGTATTTCTCCAGCCACCGTGCGTTCATGGCCATAGCAGCCATATCCACGCACCAGAGCAACATCACTATGCCCACCACCAGATAGAAGGTTGCGCCGGGCCCTCCCGCTAACTGGGCGATCGGCTCTGCGGCCAGGATCAGTGCCAATGCCAGTGGCGTGGAGAGGAAAACATCGCTCAGGACGATCTGTTTTACGCTGAATTGACGGACGAAGTTTTTCATAGGATCACCTCAATCGGGTTTCACAATGTGTTGGACTACGCTACAAAGCATCTACCTGGGCGGTGATGGGCACAATTACCTGTGAGGTAATGGTGCAGCACACCCTTGAGGAAGATAATCGCTGAACACTCGAATATTCACAGGAACTACCATGAGCGCCTTCGGTACGCTTTTTAGAGAAATGCGGCAGGGTAAACGGTTGAGCCAGATGGATTTCGCCCTGGAATGCGAAGTATCGGCGAAGCACATCAGCTTTCTGGAAACGGGCCGAAGCCAGCCCAGTAAGGGCATGGTTCTGCATTTGGCGCAGATGCTTCAGACGGATCTGGCGGCGACCAACCGCCTGCTGTCTGCGGCGGGTTACAGCCAGGTTTACAGCGATCAGGATTTGAACGCGCCAGGCATGGCAATGATCAAAGAAGCGCTTGATCACCTCTTGCAGGCGCACCTGCCGTACCCGGCGGTTGTCTTTGATCACGAGTACTATCTGGTGATGGCCAACACAGCCATGCAGGCGATGATGGTAAGAATGATGGAACTGGGCGCTCACTTTCCCGCAAGGCCGAACTTTCTGCTATCGCTGTTGGACAACGAGGGCATGAAACCCTTTGTGGGAGATTGGGAAAACATCGCATGCCACATGCTGCAGCGGGTCTACCATGAGCATCTAGCCGGCCCCTTCCGGGACCAGCCCAACCGATTGCTGGAGCATGCCTTGACTCTGCCCGGCGTTCCGCAGAACTGGAAAAGCCACGTGGTGGAACATCTCGACTACCCGGCGATTCCTTTTACCCTGAACCTGGGAGATCAGCAGCTTAGAATCTTTTCGACCATTGCAACGATAGGCACGCCTTTGGATGTCACCGCACAGAACTTGCGGATCGAGCATTTTTTCCCAATGGATGAGCGTAGCAAGGCTTTCTGGCAAAGCTGAAGCGGGCTGCTGCCGGGGAAAAGACTTCCGGGCCGGCGAGGTAGATGCGTTTGGATCGTGTCATGGGGAATCAACTGGTCATCAAAGGCCGAAAGATAGGTGTTTCCTGTTTTATCCTACCGCACCGTCTTTCCAGTGGCATAATTCAGCCTGTTAATAATAACCACGGAGCGACGGCATGTCTCTGGCTGAAAAAATCTGCCTTTCAGCGGCTTTCCTGTTTTTTATGACAGGCCTGCTTACCGGCATTTGGAAATACCGGCATATGGCGCGGAGTGAGGACGCTACCTCGCCGGTATATGTGGATATCGCTCACCGCAGTTCGCTGCTCTACAGCTTTGCGGCGCTGCTGCTGGCGGCGTTCAGCGCTCATAGTGTGCTGGCTGATTGGGTTAACACGACTGCCGCCGTGGCTGCACTGGTGTTTTTCGCCTTTGCAATTGGTACCTATGTGATTCACGGCCTGCTTCAGGATACAGACAACCAATTGCGCCGGCCCCACCGCCTGGGTAAGCGGCAGTTGCCGTCCTGGGTGACCGGGTTCTTCATGCTGTTGCTGATCGTCGGGGAAGTCGGCGGGGCGCTCGTTCTGGGTGCAGGCGCAATGCTGGGAATCTGGCTGGGTTAAGTAGGAGATATTCACTGCACCGCCTTGCGAACGTTCGGACTCGTTAAGCTCCAACACACTCGATGATTTCAAGCGACGCAGGCAGGCCTATCTGTTTTCCGGCACTAATGAAGTCGGTGTAGAAGCGATCCACATACTTGAATGAGGCGACTTTACAATGAGAGCTTTGGGTCCATTTGCTATGGTTGGCCACCAGCAAGCGTGACCGGGTGTTGGAAATGATGGCCCGGCTGACTTCGGCCTCGCGGATATCAAAATCCATCAGGCCATGCTGTGGGTCCATGCTACCGGTGCTGATGATGCCAAAGTCGGTGATGAAGGAGCTGAAAAATCCGGTCACTTCCGGCCCGACCACATCATGGTGATTGTGCCGGTATTGCCCACCGGAAACGATGACTTCGATGCCGGAATTGCCGGAAAGCGCAGAGGCCACACTGAGATTGTTGGTCAGGATGCGCAGTGACTGATGATGAATCAGCGCTTTCGCCACCAGTTCGATGGTGCTGCCGACCCCCAGGCTGACGGTGGCGCCTTCAGGAATATCCATTGCAACCCGCTGAGCCATCTGCTGCTTGGTGGCATGATGATGGATCCGCGCGTTTTCAACGGGAGAAACCGTGGCACTGGCCGGTAGGCTGACGCCGCCATAACGACGACGTAGCACACCCTGTTCGCACAGTTTGTTGATGTCTCGGCGAATGGTTTGGGTGGTGACTCCAAAGCGTTGGGCAATGTCTTCAACCTCGACATGCTTCTGCTCGTTCACCCAATCCAGAATGCTTTTTTGCCGATCTTTGGCGCCCATCAGATTAGATACTCGGTCCATTACCCCTGGCTTGATCACACAGGATGTGTTTCGGCCTGCGGCAGGTCGGATTCGGTCCGTTGCCTCAGCCAGTTTTCGGCCATCTCCGCGAAGCCCAGCCCGGAACGCTGGCTGACAACGGCGGCCGGCCGATGGGTCATCCCGGGCAGATGCTTGCGAATGTTTGCCACGCCAACACTTAATGGAAAACATCGAAACATGCTTTCGTCATTGGGTGCATCGCCGATGAAAACTGCGCGCTGTTGCAACGCCTGCAGATCCAGTCCCAGCACTTCCTGCCCTACACGCACGGCCATCGTGGACTTGTCAAAATCGCCGAGCCAGACGTTGAGGTGAATTGAGCTTTGCCGAACGTTGAAGCCCTGGCCAACCAGAGCGTTATGAAGAGCCGCTACTTGCTCTGAGCTTAAAGACTGCTGCTGGTTGTAGTCGACCGCTACATCGACATAGCGGAAGGCCTGGTCGCTGGCGAGTTGTGGCTCGAAGTCCAGATCCAGTGCGGCGACTGCAGTCAGTATGGCCTCTTGGTCGCGCTTATGGACGGCTGCGTCGTTCCAGTAGTGCCAGCGGACCGTCTGGGGGGCGGTCCGCTCGGCGTAGAAGGCGCCGCCTTCACCAATTACGGCAGTGACCGGCCACGTTCTGATGATCTGGTCGCACCAGCCGGCGCAACCCCCGGTCACCGGAATCACGCGAATACCAGCCGCTGCCAGCCGACAAAGGGCCAGATAGGTTTCTGGCAGCAATTGACCATCGGTGGTCAGGGTATCGTCCACGTCGGTGAACAATACGTCCGCTTGGCCAAAGTTAAAGCTGTTTGTCATGGACTGGGTTTTCCGCGTCAGATAACTTTCTTGCGCAAGGCGCTGGTTAGTGCTTCGCCCAGAATCACCAATACCACAATAGCGAGCAGAATCGTGGCCACCGTCTGCCAGGCAAACAGGTCGATAGACCCTTGCAGAAGCACTCCGATGCCGCCAGCGCCCACCAAGCCAAGCACGGTGGATTCACGGATGTTGATATCCCAGCGCAGGATGATGATGGCGAAAAAGGCTGGCATTACCTGCGGCACGATCGCATACAGCACTACTTTCATTTTGCTGGCGCCGGTTGCCTGCATAGCCTCGACGGGGCGGCGATCGATTTCCTCGATTGCCTCGCCCATAAGTTTACCAATGAAACCAATTGACCGGAACATAACCGCCAGAATGCCCGCAAGTACCCCGGGGCCAAAAATGGCGACGAACAGCAGGGCCCAGATGATGGTGTTCACTGAGCGGCTGGACACAAGAATAAACCGACCCAGCCACAGGGTGGCCTTGTTCGGTGTGGTGTTCTGCGCCGCAATATAGGACACCGGCAGGGCGATGAAGATCGTGAGCATGGTAGACAGGGTGGCAATGTGCACGGTTTCCAGCATGGCCGCGAAGATGGCATTCCAGGTGCTGAACTCCGGTGGCCACATGCGTGCGCCCAGGTTCTGGATCTGGTTGGGGGCGTCCCACACCCAGGGCCAGAAAATGTCGATGTCACGCACCGCCCAGACAATCGCAATCAGGGTTACCAGGTAGATCCCATAGCGGGTCCACTGTTCTTTCCGGTCGTAGCGGGACCAAACACGGTCAGTCAGTTTCGCAGCGTGATCTACCATACTTTTTTCCTCACCCATCCGCTTATGCCTTCGCTGACCAGAATGATGCCAATAATCATCAGCAGAATGGCAAAGGCGAAGTCGTAATCGTAACGTCCGAACGCATTCATCAGTGTGCCGCCAATACCGCCTGCTCCGACAATGCCAACCACCGCGGAAGCGCGCAGGTTGCTGTCGAGCTGGTACATGGATAGCCCAATCTGGCGTGGCATGATTTGCGGAAACACGCCGTAGATCAGCATCTTCAGATATCCTGCGCCGACGGAGCGCATGGCTTCCACCTGGCCCCAGTCGATTTCTTCGATTTCTTCGGCCAACAGTTTGGCCACGAACCCGATGGAATAGAGTGTCAGGGTCAGGATGCCTGCCATGGGGCCAAACCCGACGGCCGCCACAAACAGGATGGCCACGATGACCGGGTGGAAGCTGCGGGAGATAATGATGATAGCGCGCCCCACCAGATAGACTGGCTTCGGAGCCACGTTTTTGGCAGCCATCACCGCAATAGGTATCGACAGAAACACCCCAAGCAGGGTTGCCAGGAATGCAATCTGGAAGCTTTCCTTGAAGCCGGTCCACAAGAGTCCGGCACGCTCAAAGCTGGGAGGAAAGGCTCCACCGAATATTTTGGCGGCTCGGGGCAGGCCCTCGGAAATTCGCGCCCAATCAAAGGGCAGCGTGGAGAAAGCCCAGTAGAGATAAGTCAGGGTAACGGCGATCAAGCCATAGCGGAGCCAGGGGTTGGCTATGAACGGGGGCTTCTTCCAGACCCTGCCCGACGTCATGTCGGTTGCAGTTCTGCTGGTGGTCATACGGTCGCCTCCTGGGTTTGGGCGCCGGCCTCAGCCGCATCCTCGTCCGGGGACTCAATGCCGCCGTAAATGGCATCCAGCGCATCCTGGTTGAAGTCCTTGGGCGAACCGTCAAAAATCATCTGACCGTGCCGCATACCCACAATGCGATTCGTGTACATCCGCGCCTGAGTGACGTTGTGGATGTTGATCAGCACCGGCAGCGACATTTCGCTGGCCAGGGTTTGGAGCAGGCTCATGATCTGCTGAGAGGTTTTGGGGTCCAGCGACGCGGTTGGCTCATCCGCCAGCAGAATCTCCGGCTCCTGCATCAGTGCCCGCACTACGGCTACCCGTTGCCGTTCACCCCCGGACAACTGGTCGGCTCGATTATTGGCGTAGTGGGCGATACCCACGCGCTCCATCAGGTGGAAGGCGCGATCGATATCCGATTGAGGGAAGCGGCGGGTCAGGGCCTGGAACAGTGACACATAGCCCAGACGCCCGGACAGTACGTTCTCCATGACCGTCAAGCGATCAATCAGGTTAAACCCCTGAAAAACCATGCCGATACGCCGGCGGGAATGTCGCAATTCGCTGCCGCGAAGATTGACCAGTTGGTGGCCATTCAACTTGATCGAACCCGATGTGGGCTCAACCAGCCGGTTGATGCAGCGCAGAAGTGTGCTTTTCCCCGCTCCAGAAGCGCCGACGATGGAAACGACGCTGCTGCCGTCAACCTCAAGATCCAGGCCTTTTAGCACCGGCTCATTGTGCCCGTATCGCTTTACCAGGTTGGTAATTTCTAACATGAATTCACTCCGGCCAGAGCTTCCGGCCATTGGCCGGAAGCGCCTGTTGCTCTTATTTCAGATTGTCGGGCGTGTACTGAACGCCGTTGGACGCCTGGATGGTGCGAATTACGCGCCAGTTGTCCTTGTAGTTGATGGGGATGAAGGTCTCGACGCCCTCAAACTCTTCGCCCAGCTCGGTGCCGGAAAACTTGAAGCTGTAAAAGGCTTCACGAATTTTCTCGACCAGCTCGGGATGCAGGTTGTGGGCGTGGTTATAGGAGGTTGTCGGGAACCGGTCGGACTCCCACACCAGACGCACATCTTCCTCGTCGTAAAGCCCACGTGCGGCCATACGCTCAACCACTTCCGAGGCTACAGGGGCCGCGTCGTAATCCTTGGCCACTACGCCGAGCATGGACTGGTCATGGCTGCCGGAGAAGGTGATTTCATAGTCGTCACCTGGTACCACGCCCATTTCCGGGAACAGGGCACGGGGGGCTTGGTTACCGGAGTTCGAGGTAGGGGAGGTGTGTGCGACGCGCTTACCTTTCAGGTCGGTTATTTCATGGATGTCGGAATCGACGTGGGTGTAGACCTGAAGCGAGTAGCCGAACTGCCCGGAGTCTGAGCCCATCAAGGCGAAGGGCACCGCACCGGCGAGATTAACCGCGAAAGGCGTCGGGCCGGTAGAAAAGCCCGCCACATGCAAACGGCCGCTGCGCATGGCTTCCACTTGCGCGGCGTTGGATTGCACGGCGAAGAAGCGAACATCCTTGCCTGTCACTTCAGACAGATGATCGATGAAGGGCTGCCAGATGTCGGAATAGATGGCGGGGTCTTCAACCGGCGTGTAGGCAAAGATCAGAGTGTCGGGATTCACCCACTCTGATTTGTCCGCTGGCAGGTCAGCAACCATATCGCCGTTTTCGTCGCAGTACTTGGCGTCTAGCGAGCCTCGTTCGCAATCCGCAAATGCCTGACCGCTGAAGCCGACCAGCAAGGCGGATGCCGCCAGAGTCACCGGCGGGAGAATACCGGGAAACACTTTCTTAGACAGGTTCATTCTTTTTCTCCATGTGGAGCGGTCCATGCCTGAGGTTTCTCTGCCTCGCATTGAACATCCGGGAAGGACCAGCTCACTCAGCTTGTTATTATCAGATGTTCAATTGAACATTCAGCATAACAGTAAATGAGCATTAGACAAGGTGAGAGGCATCGGAACACTTGGATCGACACCGTAATTAGTGTTCAATTGAACATCATCCATATCGAGGACGATCTTCTCTATGCCCGACACTTTTAGCCTGGTAACTCCGACCGACATTGTCTTCGGGAGAGGACAGATAGCCCAGCTGAGCGACCGGGTGACAAGGCTGGGTAAGCGAGTGCTGATCGTTCATGGTCGCCACCCTGATCGACTTGCCAGGGTATTCGAGTCACTGAATGCCGTTGATATTGTCCAAACGATGTCTGTGCATAAGGAACCAGATTTACAGACACTGAATGCTGCCATTCGGCAAGGCAAAGCATTGGGTGTCGATCTGGTCATCGGCATTGGTGGTGGTTCTGTCATGGATTCAGCGAAGGTACTGGCTGCGATGCTGTCCAGCCAGACTGAGTTGATGAGCCACCTGGAGGTGGTCGGAGAGGGGCTGCCGTTATCCACCCAGCGCCTGCCCTTGATCCTGATTCCAACCACCTCGGGAACGGGGGCAGAGGCGACCCGAAACGCGGTTATTGATATTCCGGAAGCTCAGCGCAAGGTGAGTCTGCGGGATAACCAGTTGCTCCCTGACCTTGCCCTGATAGATCCTGCGCTGACCGACCATTGTCCCCGGGGTGTTACCTTGCACTCAGGGCTGGATGCCATTACCCAGGTCATCGAGCCGTATCTCTCATCACGCTCCAATCTGTTCACCGACATGTTGTGCAAAGAGGCAATCCCCAAAGGCCTGGCCGCGTTAAAACAACTGATGGATGGTGAGTCTGAAGAGGCGCGTGACGCCATGGCTCAAGTGAGTCTGTTTGGTGGGCTTGCACTTGCAAACTCGGGACTGGGTGTCGTTCATGGCATTGCCGGTCCGTTGGGAGGATTATCTGGTGCGCCCCATGGTGCCCTCTGTGGTGCCTTGTTGCCGGCAGGTATAGCCGCCAACCGCGATAGCGTGGTTGAGGCGGAGCATAAGGCTCGTATTGATCGGGTAGTTGGCTGGATTGCAGACATATTTGAGGCGTCCGCGGATCAGGCGCTACCACGTTTTCGTGAATGGATCTGTCAAAGTGGCTTGCCCGGGCTGGCATCCATTGGAGTGACGGAAGAGCACATTATTGCCGCTTCACAGTCGGCTGCAAGCTCTTCTTCCATGAAGGCCAACCCCGTTGTGTTGCCAAGGCCAACCATTGAAAACATCATGCGCGAGTCGTTTTGAAAAGTGAGTTGCTATCAAAACGTTCAACACTTCGGCTAACATCCGTTATCAAGCGTTAAGATAACAACAAGAAGGTAAAAACAGTGATGTTGCTAACCGGCTTCGGGCTTGGCTGCCTGTTGCCCCTGTTTGTGATTACGTTGCGAGACTTCCGGCATTTGCTGGTTGGCCAGTTGTTCCTGCTGGTGATTGTTGGGTCTGTGGCGTTCCTGGTCGATCCTTTGATTCCAGCCGAATGGCGCTGGATCACTTCCGACCTGCAAACCGCGTTGCCCGCCTTGTTCTGGCTACTGTGTCAGCTGATTTTTGCGCCGCGACCGCGTTTGAAGTCAGTGTGGGGCGCGATGGCGCTATACAGCTTTCTGGCGCCAGCGTTGGCGCGGCCCTTCGTAGAGCCCGGTGACGCGTGGACTCCGGCGGTGTTCTTCGGATGGCGGCTGGGCCAGTTCTTCGAGTACGTGGTGCTGCTGCATGGCCTCAGTTTTGTGATTCGGTACTGGCGAAACGATCTGGTGGAAGCCCGCAGGAAGGCTCGTCTGGCTTTTTTGTTGATAGTCGGCAGCGCCGTAGGCGTAGCGACGGTCAGCCTGAACTTCGGGCTTTACCATGAGTACATTCGCGGGATCATCACGGGGCTGGCGGCTTTCGCAACCCTGATCTGCCTGGTTACGGCGCGGGAGGGAATCATGGATCTGGTGGGCAGCGATCGGCCTGCCGGCTCGCCACAGCCACAGCCACAGCCCAGACCAACTCCAGAGACAGAGCCCCAGGAGGCTAACGAGGCACACTTTGCACAACAGGAGCAGGACGCCTCAGTGCTTTGCCGAACCATGGATGCCGGCTTCTATCGAACGGAGAAGCTGACTCTCAAAAAGCTGTCGGAAGCCACTGAGATTCCTGAATACCGTTTGCGCAAGGTGATCAACCAGGCTTTGGGCTATCGAAACTTCAATGACTACATCAACCAGCTGCGGGTAGCCAACGCCGCTGAGCGTTTGCGGAACGAACCGGACACACCCGTGCTGAACATCTCTCTGGACGTGGGCTACCGTACCCTGAGTTCGTTCAACCGGGCGTTTCGGGATATCCAGAACGCCACCCCAACAGAGTACCGTCAGCAGTGCCTCGGGGCTGACATCAGCTGATCAAAACCTGCAATTTCCGGGATTGCAGGTTTTGCACAGTGCCTTCCTTTTCTCCTCTCAAACCCTTGATGCAGAGGCCGTTTCAGAATTTGCACAGGGCGTGAGGCTTTCTGCACATCGGTTGTTCTCGCCAACGTGTCGCATCCTGCTTAGTGTCGTTCGGGACACCGCGTTCTTTTTGGGAACGCCTGAATAACAACAACACGATCAAGCAGAGGTTACGATGCGCCAGGCCAGAACGTTCAAGAAACTATTGTTGGTGACTGCCATTTCAAGTGGGTTCCTACTCGCCGGTTGTGATGGGGACGATGGAGAAGACGGCAAGGCCGGAGCCGATGGACAGTCCGCCGATGTCGTTGCCCAACTTGCAATGACCACGTCTGGTTTTTCCATTCCTGAAGACGCCATCCTTGTAGCGCCGGATGCTGCAGACGGTGACGACATTACCGAGGCACTGTCCGTGGCGTTGTTCGATTTGCCGGAGGATGCCCTGGTGGTTCTGCCAAAAGGGCGGTTTGTGGTGACCGAGAGCATTGTCATCAACAGTGCCAGTGGGCTGACCCTCACCGGCTACGGCATCAACGAAACTGCGCTGGATTTCAGCACGTCCAATGGCGACGACGCGTTCCGCTTCCAGGGCGGGAACGGTATTACGGTGCGGGACTTCGGTGTGTACGAGGCGCCGAAGAACGGCATCAAGGCCACCAACGTCAACGGCATCCATATGACTTATACCGCCACGGTCTGGGAAGGCGAGTTGGAGTCGGCCAACGGCGCCTACGGGCTGTACCCGCTGAAAAGCCAGAACGTGCTGCTGGAGAACAACTACGCCTTCGGGTCGGCGGATGCGGGCATCTACGTGGGGCAGTCCGAAAACATTGTGGTTCGGAACAATACCGCCAAACAGAACGTGGCCGGCATTGAGATTGAAAACTCCACCATGGCGGATGTGTACAACAACATCGCGCTCGCAAACTCTGGCGGCATCCTGGTGTTCGACTTGCCAGGGCTGGATAAGGCCTACGGCGGCAATGTTCGTGTTTTTAACAACCAGGCCTACAACAACAACGCCGATAACGTAGGCGCTGGCGTGGTTGGCACGGTGCCACCGGGAACCGGCGTCCTGGTGCTGGCCACCAGTGATGTGGAAATGTACAACAACCAGATAACGGACAATGACACCACGGCGGTCGCGATCACCAGCTATCTGCTGGTTGATGATGACCTTGCCAGTTACCCGGCCAACTACGGCGCCACCATGGGCAATGGTTGGAGCCCGACACTGAAGAACGTCTACCTGCATAACAACACCATTGCCCGGAACGGCGATAACCCGCGAGGTGCGCTACTTCAGCCGGTTATTGATGGTTACTCCTCGAACATGAACAGCAAAGGGGCGCCGCAAACCTTTCCTGCGATTCTGTATGACGGAATCGGTGAACTGCTGTCGAATGCCGGAGAGTTGGCTGGCTTCAATGCCCTGGTCGGCGCCGAGGCGCAGGCCGATGGGGTGAACTACGACCCTTACGGCGCAGGCGACCAGATTTGTGCCAACAGCAACATCAATGGCAACCCGGCGCCAGACTATGACGAAGTGAATACCGGACTGGTCTATCCGGATGATCCTGCCGACGTAACCATGGTTGATGGCGATGGCAATCCTCTGCCCCACCTGTTAATCGATCAAATGGTCAACAACACCTACTTGAACTGCGTCCAGCCGCGACTGGCGCCGGCGGTGGTGAACTTCCGCAACAACATCTACGGCTGCACCGGGGATGATCTGGCCGAAGCGGCCTGCGCGCTGTAAGGGAGAGTCTCCAATGAAACACAGTAATAAAACGATTGCGGCGGGTGTGGTGACGTCTTTTCTTCTGGCTGCGTGTGGCGGCGGAGGAGGTGGTGATTCGTCGGACGATAGTGGCTCCAACCCGACCGGCAGCGCACTGAATGCCGGTGCTGGTGCGCCGACAGGAGCAGAGGGCAGCTGCAGTGCAACCACGAATGGGGTGAACTGGGACGCCTTGATGACGGAGGTGTGCCCGAAGCTCTCCGACTACAATCTGTTTACCGATGCCAGTGATCCAACGGCCGGGCCGACCCGGGGCGGGGTGCCTTATGATCTCTCCACGGCGTTGTTCTCCGATTACACCAGTAAGTACCGTTTTGTGTTTGTGCCGGAAGGCAAGACCGTGGGTTACAACCCATCAGAGGCGCTGGATTTTCCGGTTGGGACGGTCATTACCAAGACTTTCGCCCTACCGGAAAATACCGCCATGCCTGACGGTGCGGAGCTGGTGATCGAAACCCGCCTGTTGATCCACCGGGTCGATGGCTGGATGGCATTGCCGTATTACTGGTCGTCAGAGTCCGAGGCGACACTCGCCATTGCGGGGAAACGCCTGACCGACCTGACCACCATCAACAACCAGGGACAGACGCTCACCTTTGATTATGCGGTGCCCAAAGCTGCGGACTGCAACTCCTGCCACTCCATTGTGCCGGACCTGGCGGGGCCGGATGACCAGCGTGAGCAGATTTTTCTGCCCATTGGCCCCAAGGCCCGTTATCTGAACAAGGATTTCAGCTACCCGGACGGCACGGTCTACAACCAGCTTCAATACTGGTCGGAAGGCGAACTGCTCACTGGGTTACCGGCGGATTTCAACAGTGTGGAACAGGCACCGGTGTTCAATGACGAAACCCACATCCCGTCACTGAGCGACGCAGAACTGAACGACAAGGCCAGGGCCTACCTGGACATCAACTGCGCCCATTGCCACCGGGCAGACCTCACCCTGCCGGCCGACTATGCCGGCCCCGCAGGCAGTAGCGGCGTGCAGTTGGAGTACAACCGCGTCTACGCTGACTCGCCGGGCAAATTCGGAGTCTGCAAGGACCCGGTGGCCGGCGGCAAAGAGAGTTATCCGTACGACGTGATTCCAGGCAACGCGGATGAGTCCTACCTGCTGTTCCGCATCGAAACGACAGACAGCCGGCACAAGATGCCCGAGCTGGGCCGTAGCACAACGCATCAGGAGGGTGCTCAACTGATTCGCAGTTGGATTGACCAATTGCCCAGTGCCAGTTGCTCGCCGATGCCGTAATAGCGTCCCACCCTGGCGGGTTTAGCCGGGAATCCGGTCAAGAGAGTTGGTTTTGTGGCGGGTGAGGCTTATGCTCGTCACACATTTCTTATCCGGGAGTCGCTTTATGGGTCTGGCTATCGCATTACATGTTCTCTCTGCCGTGATTTGGGTTGGCGGTATGTTTTTCGCCTATATGGCCATGCGGCCAGCAGTGGTGGAGGTCATTGATGCATCGCAGCGCGGTGCTCTTTGGTGTCATACGCTGTCCCGGTTTTTCCGCTGGGTATGGGTGGCAATCATACTGTTGCTGGTGACCGGTTACTGGATGGTCTTCAGTGTGTTCGGCGGCATGGCGGGTGCCGGCTGGCACGTTCATGTGATGCAGGGGCTGGGGATTGTGATGATGCTGCTCTACTGTCACGTCTATTTTGCCCCCTTCCGGCGGTTGAAGCAGGCCGTTTCCAATCAGGACCCACAGGAAGGCGGACGCCAGGTAGGGCAGATCCGAAAGCTGGTAGGCACCAACCTGATTCTCGGGCTGATTGTCGTGGTGATTGGTGCTGGCGGGCGCTATCTGTAGGCCTATCTGGTAGCGGATAACGCCTTGTGCTGTTGCCCTGTCGTCTTTTTTCTTTGCGGACTGCACGGGGATTTGCAAGAACTCATGGCTTTCCGGGATGATTTGTTGATACACGATAAATCATCCTGGAGAGTGTGATGAACGAAGCCTGGCTGAAATCCCTACCCAAAGCGGAGTTACACCTACACCTGGAAGGGGCGCTTGAGCCTGAACTGATGTTTGCACTGGCTCGGCGCAACGGCATTGAATTGCCGTGGAGCGACGTTGACGTGCTGCGACAGGCCTATTCCTTCAATAACCTGCAGGAATTCCTGGATCTTTATTACCAGGGTGCCAATGTGCTGCGCACGGAGCAGGATTTCTACGATCTCACCTGGGCGTATCTGCAGAAGTGTCAGGCGCAGGGCGTTGTCCACGTTGAACCTTTTTATGATCCGCAAACCCATACCGAGCGCGGCATTCCCTTTGAAGTGGCCATCAACGGCATCAGCGGCGCCATGCGGGATGGGCGCGAGCAGCTGGGTATTACGGGTGGGCTGATTCTCAGTTTCCTGCGGCACTTGTCTGAAGATGACGCCTTCCGGACACTTGAGCAGGCGATGCCGTTTCGTGATCAGTTTTTTGCGGTGGGACTGGACAGTGCAGAACAGGGCCATCCACCCAGCAAGTTTGAGCGAGTGTTCGCCAAAGCGAGATCTGAAGGCTTCCTGGCAGTTGCCCATGCCGGTGAAGAGGGGCCGCCTGAGTACATCTGGCAGGCTTTGGACCTGCTCAAGGTAAGCCGTATTGACCATGGGGTCCGTGCCGCGGAAGATCCGAAGTTGTTGGACCGACTGGCGGATGAGCAGATCCCGTTAACGGTTTGCCCGTTGTCGAACATCAAGCTGCGTGTGTTTCAGGACATGACCCACCACAACATTCTGGACCTGTTGGAGCAGGGTTTGAAGGTAACCGTGAACTCGGACGACCCGTCCTATTTCGACGGTTATGTGCTGGAAAACTTCGTGGCTCTGCGTGATGGCCTGGGGATGACCGAAGAGCAGGCCCGCCGGCTGGCGCAGAACAGTATGGACGCTCGGCTAGCTCCGTAGATGCAGCTTATGCAAGACAGTATCGATATTCGGCAAGATGCGAAAATCTGTCCTACCATTGAACAGTCAATCCCGCGTTCAAGGAATGAGTCATGAGCATGATCAGCAGCACACAACGTTTATTGCTTGGTTCGGTTCTTGCCTTCTCAATGGTTGCCGGGGTCCATGGAGCGACACCCGCTCCTGAAGGCGCGTCGGTGTATTTTATTACGCCAACTGATGGGCAGACCGTGAGTTCGCCAGTCACCGTGAGATTCGGTCTGGATGGGCTGGGTGTGGCGCCAGCGGGCGTGGAACGTAAGGGCACTGGCCACCATCACCTGCTTGTGGACGTAGACGATATGCCGGCGATGGACCAACCGGTTCCGTCCGATGATCGTCATATTCATTTTGGTGGCGGACAAACCCAGACGTCCCTGGAGCTGTCACCGGGCGAACATACCTTGCAGTTACTGGTGGGGGACCACCTGCACGTACCTCATCAGCCGCCTGTGATGTCCGAGAAGATCACCATCACGGTGGAGTAGTAGCCATAAATGGCTCAGAGGCAGGCCAGAACGCTGTCGCCAATTGCCACCTCGCCCCCTTCAATCACTCGCGTCGTTATACCGCCATGCCCACGCATGGCGTTATAACCGCCCGGCCCAAGGGCGGTCTCCATCTTGCTGCAGGGGTGACACAGGCCGGTGTATTCCAGCACCACACCCCCGATTCGGAACGTTTTGCCTTTCAGGGCCAGGAGGTTCAGGCCAGAGACCACAATGTTGCGCCGGAAAATGTCTGGGTCAAGAGCATCCCGCCCGAGGCAGGAGGCAATGGCATGCAGGTGCTCTTTCTGGATCAGGGTGACCTGCCGTTTGCTGGTCTCGCGGCCCTCGAATCGATCGCCTTCCAGGCCTTTGCCCGGCGTGATCATCACGTTATCGAGTATTTTCATAGGCTCACCACGGGCAGGGCGGATGCCAATCCATTCAACCCGGCCGCTCTGAGGAAGGGTGTCGAATAAGGTTTGAAGCGGGGTTGGTTGCGCCATGGGTGCCTCATGTGAGTTCTGGTCAGTTTGGCCCAGCAGGTACTGATTGTAGTTCAGGAACAGTCAGTCCTCCCTGCCTGGGAGGCTCTTGCCTAAATTAACCCGGCTCGGATCATGTCGAACGTGTCCAGAATGCGCGCCACATACTGGTCTTTCGGGCGAAAACTGCTTTGGGTGCTGAGCGAGACGTCCCGTTCCAGGTGATCCAGCAGCTTGTGCAGGCGACGACGGTGCAGGCCGAGTGCCGCCTGCACGGGGTCGGAAATAACGCCGGACAGCGCTGCGAACGCCGCCAGGGCGGCCATGACCGCGACCATGACGCTGGCGGTCGTTGCCAGCGACGGCTCCGGTGGAAATACGCTGTAGTACCACGTGCCGATGGTTTCGCCGAGAATAAAATCCCGTGCCGCCAGGGTCTTTGCGAGCATGGACGCCAGCACCACCCCGAGCCCTATGCCCCCAGGCGTAAACTTCTGGAATGCAAACGCGCCCAACACGGTGCATGAAATGCTATTGGTGATATCGGCAGAGGCGGTCCGGGTTACGCGGTATTGTCTGAGAGCGTCGCCAATTACAGGCTCTATTAGCTTGATAAAGTGCTGGTGGTCGACCGGCTCAGAACTGTGGCGTTCATAAACCTCCTCCAACGCTTCCGCCAGATAGTCTTCCAGCAGGTGGCCCGTAGGCTGACCACTGTTCAGCAGGTCTGCCTGAATCAGGCTCGAGATGTGCTGCTGTACGCGGGTGGTGAAACCTGCAGGCACACGATCAGCCATTCCGTACAGCCATCTCAGGCCGGCGCGTTTGCGCATCGGAATTTTTACCAGGCAGGCGAGGGCGTAAACCGGCGCCCAAAGCAGATTGATCGGCGCCCGCAACATGTCCCAGCCCAGTGCCATCCGGTTGGTCGCGATAGCCCCCGGGTAATGGAAATGTCGGTCGATAAACGCTGGCACCCGCGACCTGCAGTCGGCAAAGTACCGTTCAATGCCCGAGCGTAAGGCTAGCTCTATCTCTGCTTCGGAGATGGTCTGCTCGGAGGGTATGGCAATGGGCATAAGTGACAGATGTGGTTACCGGCAAGTGGGACGGAGTCGTTTCCAGGCGTTCACTTTATCAGGAATCTTAACGGTTTCCTGTTAACACCCTGATCATCCGGTAGAGAAACTTCAGAACTTCCCTAAATCAGAGAAACTTAGTACCTTGCGGAAATTCTGAACAAAAACACCAACAGGACCATCGTTATGAAAATCCGTGCCGCTGTATTGGAAACGATAGGTGCGCCACAGCCTTTCGACGAAAACCGACCGCTGACGATTGAAGAACTGGAACTGGATCCACCGGGCGATCATGAGGTGTTGGTTCAGATCCGGGCGGCGGGATTGTGTCATTCAGACCTGTCCGTGATTGACGGCAACCGGCCAAGGCCCGTACCTATGGCCCTGGGCCATGAGGCGGCAGGCGTGGTCAAAGCCGTTGGGGCAGGGGTGACAGATCTCAGTCCGGGTGATCACGTGGTCACTGTCTTTGTTCCCAGCTGCGGGCACTGCAGCCCCTGTGCCGAAGGTCGCCCCGCGCTGTGCGAACCGGCGGCCGTCGCGAACAATGCCGGTACGCTTGTAGGTGGCGAACACCGGCTGCATCGGGCAGATGGTACGCCGGTGAATCACCACCTGGGCGTCTCTGCGTTCGCCGATCACGCAGTGGTGTCCCGACATTCACTGGTACGGATTGATCCAGACCTGCCGTTTCATCATGCCGCCCTCTTTGGCTGTGCCGTGCTGACGGGCGTGGGCGCTGCTATCAATTCGGCCGATATCAAAGCCGGCCAGACGGTCGCTGTTATCGGGCTTGGCGGCGTGGGCCTGAACAGTGTGTTGGGTGCGCTGGTGGCCGGGGCGGGACAGGTCATTGCCATTGATCTGGATGAGGACAAGCTTTCGATGGCCAAGAGCCTGGGCGCCAGCGCTGGTATCAATGCGGCGGACGAAGATTGCGTGAACCAGGTGAAAGCCTTGACCAACGGCGGCGTTGATTGCGCGATCGAAATGGCAGGGTCTGAGAAGGCGCTGGAGCTGGCATACCAAGTGACCCGTCGTGGCGGAACAACCGTAACGGGTGGGCTGGCACACCCTGACAGGAAAGTCTCCATTCAACAGGTGAGCCTGGTGGCAGAGGAAAGAACCCTCAAGGGTAGCTATGTGGGAAGCTGTGTGCCGGTGCGAGACGTGGCCCGCTACGTCAGCCTGTTTCGCCAGGGACGGTTGCCGGTCGACAAGCTACTGAGCGACACCCTGACCCTCGATGAGATCAACGAAGGCTTTGAGCGATTGGCAAACGGCAAGGCCATTCGCCAGGTCATTCTTTTTGACGACCACTGACGCCAGGCTGCCTCCATGGAACGATCTGACTTCCCCGTGTTTTACCCCATCATCACCCGATGGATGGATAACGACATCTACGGTCACGTCAACAATGTGACCTATTATTCCTACTTCGATTCGGTCATCAACCGTTATCTCATTGAAGAAGGCGGTCTTGATATACACAACGCACCGGTAGTGGGTTTTATGGTGAGTTCCAGCTGCCAGTTCAAGAAGCCGGTTGCCTACCCTGATGCCCTCGAAGCCGGCGTTCGGGTCGCCAGAATTGGCGCCCGTTCTGTGACCTACGAAGTGGGGATCTTCATGGAGAACGACGCCCAGGCAGCCGCACATGGCGAGCTTGTCCATGTGTTCGTGGATCGTGCCACCCAGTCCTCGACACCGATTCCTCCAGGGATTCGGGAGGCCCTGGAGCGAATTACGGTGTAGAGGCCGTCCTTGAGAGGGGCGACAGCTTCAGGCGTCCGGCGTCCAGAGACCCTGCAGTTGCCCCAGCAACGAAGAGCCAATTCCCTGATTTTCCAGGAAGCTCATGATAACCGGGACAAACTGCTGGATCATGCCGCTGTCCATACCCAGGGCGGTGAAGGCTGATTGCACACCGTCCATCGACGAGATGCCGGAAAGCAGGCTTCCGCTCAGGCTGCTACCACCGCCCAGCAGGCTGGACAGGCCAGAGGCTTTGCTGGTTAGGGTGCTCATGGAGTCGTTGCCCAACTGGTTTTTTGCGAGCTGTAACAGGGCGCCAGTACCACCTGTTGCCTGGGCCTGTGTGACGCCGAGCTGGCTTTGGAGTTGGCCGACCAGTTGCTGGGCTTCACCGCTGACCTCTGATGCCGAGGTCATTGCTTCGGTGCCGCTGGAAAGCGCGTCGTTAAGGTCGAAGGCGTTAGCGGCTGGCGCGAGTAGGTAGATGCTTGAAACCAGGAGGAATTGCTTGATGGTCGCGTTCATGGAGTGATCCTGAGGGATGTGTGGTCGAAGTCTGTCTCCTTTAAATGGTGGCAAACGGTGTTTAATAAAAGTGTGGGAAACCGAGACATATCTGCATGTCGGTTTGGTGTTGCCTTCTCGCTTCTAAAAAAGGGAGGGCAGTGAGCCCTCCTCCGTGCGTTCAGGCAAAGTCGTATTCACCGCCCTTCTCGAGCGCCTTTTGGTAAGCCGGCCTGGCGTGAGCTCTCTCAACCCACGCATTGATATGGGGCCGGTCTTTGCCAACGATACCCCGTGCTACTGAGGCTTCCAGTGGAAAGCTCATCTGAATGTCCGCCGCGCTGAGGTTATCCCCCAGAAACCAGGTGTTTTTTGCCAGGTGAGCTTCGACGAAATCCAGGTGTGTTTTGATCATCGGGCCGATGAAGGTAGCAGTGGTTTTATCGGCAATGCCTTTGGCCACCGGCTTGATAAAAAACGGCATCGGGCTGTTTTTTACCTTCTGGAACACCAGGCGCATTACCAACGGTGGCATCAGGGAGCCTTCGGCGTAATGCAGCCAGTAGGTATAATCCAGCCACGCCTGGCCGCCGGTTTCCGGCAACATGGTGTCTTTGCCGTAGGTGTGGGCCAGATACTCGATAATAGCGCCTGACTCCGCTACCACCAGATCGCCATCGGTAATCACCGGTGATTTACCCAGCGGGTGCACTTTTTTTAGGCTGGCCGGTGCCAGCATGGTTTTAGGGTCACGCTCGTAACGCTGGATTTCGTAGGGCACTCCCAATTCTTCCAGCATCCAGAGAACGCGTTGTGAACGGGAATTGTTGAGGTGGTGAACGGTAATCATGCAGTGACTCCACTGGTGTCAAAAGAATGAGCAGGTTAGCAGTGTAGTCTGCAAATAGCTTTTTGGATCACCACGGGTTTTGCTTCGAGTCGTTTTCCAGTGAGTGTTCTTGCACAAGGCAGTTTTCCGAGCTAGATAAGGATAACAATAATATTGCGAGAGGCATCTGTAGTGGATGCATGTTGGTATCCTGATAGTTAGATAATCATTCGATGAAACATACATAGAGGAAGGATTTCTCATGAAAACATGGTTATCGATCATCGCTATTAGTAGCTTAATCTTCACGGGGTTGGCGAATGCGGCTCCCCAGAGTAAACCCAACGGCCCCTGGGTCACCGACGAACAGAATGTGTCTTTGGCTGCGTTACGAAGTTATGCCCAGCTTTGGCATACGCTCGAGCAACTGGATCGGTCGGCCAAAGGAGAGTTTGTCCTTTCGAGCGCTCCTCGCCTCAGTAATACTGGCCGGGAAATCCCCGTGGTTACCATAGGGAGCGGGCCTCAGCGCATAATGATCATCGCTCAGCAACACGGCAACGAGTATGTCGTGAGTGAGGCTATGGTTGATTTGGCCAGAGATCTATCCGACAACTCGAGGGAATCGAGAGCCATACGGGATGCGCTCACGCTCACCATCGTACCCAGGGTCAATGTCGACGGGTTTGACGCAAGCGTTGAAGATGCTTTCGGGAATACGCCACCGTGGCGCCAGAATTATGATCCATCATGCGTATCGGGTCCTTGTCCCGCGTTTTATCAGCGCGGACGCGGTTATGACATCAACCGCTACCATTCATTTCTAGAGGATGGTCCGGAGGTCGATCCATACGTTGGTGGCCCCAATCCTGTGCCCGAGTCGGTTGCCATGCGTTTGTTGTTTGACGAATTTCAGCCTTCGGTGGTTATCGATTTCCACCACCAGGGCTCTTACGTTGATGCCGACGGCAATTTGATCACCGGATCGACGCTATGGCCGAATGCCACATCGGCGGCTGAAGCGTTGGGTGTGGTGGACCAGTTTGAGTCTGGAGTGGAACTTGCAAAAAAAGTGGTCACAGTTATGGCCACAGAGCTCGACCGGTACGGTTATGCCAACATCACGCTCTATCCCGGTACCACAACGCCTGGAATCGCCCGTAACGCGTACGGATTGTTGGGTGCCGGATCGGTGCTGTTCGAGATGCGTGGGGGTATTGGAACCAAGGGCAACGGGTACATTACCAAGACTGCGTACAATGCTGCCAAAGCCGTTGTCGCCGCCATGGCCGACGGCACTTTGTTCGACGCGGACATTACGATCGCGGAAAGCCTTCCACCCAGGGGACCGGGAATTGGCGCGCCTAACGAGGAGGGAGGAGAAGTAGAGTAACAAGGTAAACCCATGAATGGGTTAGCCTCATCCCCACACATAGGGGATGAGGCTCCAGCCATATGATCATAACGATTGAACCTGCCTCGCTTTTTCGTTACATCTACCCTTTCGTTTCATCTGAAATCAGTCACCTAATTTGATAGATCAGGAGGTCGGCAATGGCAGAAGCAACACTGAAGGAACAACTCAACACCGCGGTGAAAGACGCGATGCGGAACAAGGATAAGACCCGGCTTGTCACCCTGCGTATGGCGCAGGCGGCAGTCAAACAGATTGAGATTGATGAGCGCCGTGATTTGAGCGACGAGGATGTCCTCAAGGTGTTGGACAAGATGCTCAAACAGCGCCGCGACGCCGCCAGTCAGTACGATGAGGCGGGGCGCGAGGAGTTGGGTGACAAGGAAAGAGCGGAAATGGTAATCATTGAGGAATTCATGCCTGCGGCCCTGAATGAGGATGATCTGGACGGCCTGATTCGAATGACCATCAGCGCTACCGATGCACAGGGAATGCAGGATATGGGCAAAGTGATGAACGAGCTAAAGCCCCAGGTGCTTGGCCGGGTTGATATGGGCCACCTGAGCAAGAAGGTGCGGGCAGCACTGGCGGGCTGATGGTAACCCAGGTGCGTGACGCACTGGTAAACGAGAAAGGACCACTATGGCCGACAAAGAACTGCGCCCCAAATCCGATAGACAGGCCATCGACCAGTTTATCAACGAGGTTCGCACACTGCCTAAACAGGCTGGCGGGCAGGGCAGGCTGATATTCGCGCTGGATGCCACCGCCAGCCGGGAGGCAACCTGGGATGAGGCCTGCCACTTGCAGAGTGAACTGTTCATGGCGACCCGGGATTTGGGTGGTTTGGCTATCCAGCTTTGTTACTACCGCGGCTTTGGCGAGTTCAAGGCCACAGGGTTTGTGACGGAGACCGGTCAGTTGTTGAACCTGATGAACGGCGTTTCCTGCCTGGGTGGGCGCACCCAGATCAGCCGGGTGTTGGCTCATGCCGTGAAAGAAACCCGGGAAAAGGCCGTAAGGGCGGTGGTGTTTATTGGCGACTGTTGCGAGGAACCGGTGGACGAACTGTGCCATACCGCGGGGGAGCTGGGGATGCTGCGAACGCCGGTGTTCATGTTCCACGAGGGCGCCGACGCTCATGCCAGAGCAGTGTTCCAGCAGGTGAGCAAGTTGTCTGGTGGCGCCTATGCCCCCTTCGATCGCAACAGTCCGCAGGTTCTCAAGGATCTTATGGCTGCGGTGGCGGTCTATGCTTCCGGGGGAGCCAAGGCCCTGCAGGATTTTTCCAGCCGCAGCTCTCCAGAGGTCAAGCGCTTGACCCAGCAGATCAAGTAGCGCTTGTTTCAATCCACGTTCAAGCCATCGATGGACCGATGAGTTCCGGGGTATCTGAGTGCCACTAACGCTTCTGGTCATAGCACTGTCGGTTGTTGCGTGGGTCTGGCTGCGCAACCAGCCGGCCAGCCAACGTAAACCGGCGATGATAAAGCTGGCCTTGATGGCTGCTATCGGGATAGTGGTTCTGATGGCCGTTACCGGCCGCTTGCACGCCTTATTCGCGTTGTTGGCGTTTCTCTATCCACTGCTACGCCGGGTGCTGCCATCATTGTTGACGGGGCGCATGGCGGGGGCCGGAACGGGAGATGCAAACGCAAGTTCGGGCAACCAATCCCATGTCTCCGGCGACATTCTGGAAATGAGCCTGGATCATGACTCCGGCACCATGAGTGGCAAGGTCCTGAAAGGCCCCATGGCCGGGCGAGAGCTGGCGGACCTGGGCGAAAGTGAATTTCTTGAGCTGTTGCGATACTGCCGGGCGCACGACGAGGACTCCGCCCGGTTGCTGGAAAGCTATCTTGACCGCCGGTTCGGTGACTCATGGCGTGCTGACGATGAGGCCAGCGCTGGAGGCGAAGAATCCGAAGAACAAGCCAATGCTGGCGGTCCACTTACCGAGAGCGAAGCACTGGACATCTTGGGGCTGAAGCCCGGTGCAACACAGGACGAGATCATTCAGGCCCACCGCAGGATGATGCAGAAAGTACACCCGGACCGCGGTGGGAGTAACTATTTGGCCGCCCGCATCAACGAGGCCAAGGCGTGTTTGTTGGGCTGACGGCTTCTGTCGGATCTAGGCGATCATTGTGCCAGGGGAACGTTACCCGATGTGTTAAGTGCAAAGCTGAGCAACCAACGATTCCCACGTTCAATATTCGAAACCCGGTGTTGGTAGAGATCTGGTCGAAACAGGTATACCCGGCCAAACAAGTTGAAAATGTTCTTTTCGCAGATGAACTCACCGCCTGCTTTGGGCTTTACCAGAACACAATTGAGTTTGTACAGCCGGCCTTCGGAAGTCATGTCCAGGTGCGGTCCCACCTTGTGACCTTCCGGGTAGCGGACGAGGTACAGGTTCAGGCGTTTGGAGCGGAACAAAATCCGGGTTTTGACGTTTGCGGGCATTGAATGTGCGTTCTATCTTGGGAGGGTTGAGCTGTTAGTTTGTGCGGTTTGTCGGGTAGCCGTCAACCGTCGCTCCGAATCGTAACTTTCCTGCTACCAAAGTCCTGGCAGTTTCGTGATTTCGTATCATGTACAGCAAACGGGTGGCTCTGGGAAGGTGGTGTTTAACCAACGAACGGGGGAGATCGTTATGACTCAGTACCAGGGCAGTTGTTTCTGTGGCGCTGTTAAGTTTCAGGTATCTGGCGCACCCGAAGCGATGGGATATTGTCACTGTGATTCCTGTCGTCGCTGGTCGGCCGGGCCGGTGAATGCGTTTTCTCTGTGGCCATACGACAGCTTCGAGGTGTTAGCGGGTGCCGATCAGATTGGCGAATTCCATCTCACGGAACAAAGCTATCGCAAGTGGTGTAAAAAGTGCGGTGGTCACGTGTTTACTGATCATCCGGCGTTAAGTCTTATGGACGTCTATGTTGCCAACCTTCCGGACCTGACGTTTGAGCCCGCGGTCCATGTGCATTACCAGGAATCGGTACTGCCGATTCGCGACGGGCTACCAAAGATGAAGGATGTTCCGGCCGAGATGGGCGGGTCAGGCGACACTTTGCCAGAGTGATTTGATGAGAGCGGGGCGGGTGGCGCATCGAATTTCCACTTATGCCTATATATCCAATTCAATAAGCATGCTAAAACGTCTCGCCCGGTGCTCGCTCGCTTTTTTCGGGCGCCGGGTACTCTTCCATTCATCGAGATTTCAGCATGTCAGACAAGTTCTTCTACAAAGGCCGGCAGGACGCGCGCCAGCACCACACCGCCCATGGTGGCTTCCAGACCAAGGCCAGTCAGAAGAGTGGCAGCAAGAAGTTTCCGCTAACACTGGTGGTTACCAGTGAGGCGCGCAGGCAGGAGGTCGAAGCTCAGGTGGCGGAAGCCAATCTGCATGCCAACATTACAGTGGATGCCCGCGAGGGTGCGGTTGAATCCATCACCGAACTGACGGCACTCCTGAACAAAGGGGCGACGGTGACCACGGCGAAACTGCCTTCCCGCAATGATCCTTGCCATTGCGGGAGTGGTGCCAAGTTCAAGAAGTGCTGTGGTTGACCACGCGTTTCTCAATCGCTCTGTTTCAGACCCATTTCCCAGAAATCGATTTCCAGCCGGGTGGCGTCGCTGAATATCCGGGTAAGCTGCGCGAACCTGTCGGGGGATACATCCGCCAGTCGTTCATCCAGCCACTGGATTTCCGCGTGCATGGCCTGCTGGAACTCGTCGCTTTCGTACATGGCGATCCAGGCATCATACGGGTTTTTGTCTCCCCGAATGGTTTCTGCCCGGTTGTTCAGCCAATTGGCGATTTCCCCGTAGCCCACCATGCAGGGTGAGAGCGCAACATGCAGGTCGAGCAAATCGCCGCGGTTGCCCGTGTCGAGCACATAGCGTGTGTAGGCAAGGGTGGCGCGCGCTTCCGGCAGGTTGGCAAGTTCTGCTTCTGAAATGCCCCATTCCTTGCAGTAGCTGATGTGTAGGTCCAGCTCTACATCCACGATGGCCTGCAAGCCTTCCTTTGCCTGGCGGAGATCCAGCAAGGTTGGGCTTTTGTAGGCCGCCAGGGCGAAGGCGCGGGCAAACTGGATCAGGAACAGGTAATCCTGCTTGAGGTAGTGCTGAAACGCTTCGGGAGCGAGCGACGCATCGCCTAACTGCTTTACGAAACTGTGTTCAATGTAGTCGCGCCATTCTGTCCGGCAAGCCTTCCTTAGGTCTTCGAACTGATACGTCATTGTGAATATCCTTCGTCAGATTGAATGTGTTTGGGTCAGGCAACTCAACGACAAATCCTTTTCCAGCCGATAGGTATCAAAATCCTGCGCCAGAAACAGTTGGCCCTTGTAGTGCTGCATGGCTTCGGCCGCCAGTTGGTTGATGTGGGGCGCGCCTCCCGGCCCGGACTGGTAACGTGAGCTGAAATGGGTCAGCACCAGGTTGGGCAAGTGAGCCCGTTGGGCGAAGCGGGCCACCTGTTCAGCGGAGCTGTGTTGTGGCCAGGGGCCGACCCGGTCGGCCACGTCCTGGGTATAGGTGGCTTCGTGTATCAGCACGTGGGTGCCGTCGCAGGCACCGACCAGCAGGTCCGGGGTGTCGTTGTCGCCAGCGACGATCAGGCGGCGGGCTTTGCGGGGAATGTGAGTGTAATCGTCACTCCGGAGCAGGCGGCCATCCTCCAGTGTTATATCGTTTCCTTTCTGCAATTCGCCCCAGCCGGGGCCGGGCTCTACGCCTTCCGACCTTAGTTCGTCCCGCAGTAGTTGCCGCTCCAGGCTTTGCTCGGTGAACACATAGGCGCGGCAGGCAACACGATGGGAAAGTGCCACATTGGTAACCCTGACGTGCTCATCCTGCCACTGGAAATCCGATGCTTCGGAATCGATGAAGTTTAGCGAGTAGCTGAGGCTGGAGTCGCTGTGTGCGAGCACTGCGCTGATGAAGCGTTGTACCTGGGTGGGGGCAATGATGTCCAGCGGTTCCGTGCGGCCAAGCATGGAGGCGCTGGTGAGCAGCCCTGGAAGGCCAAACGTGTGATCGCCGTGGATATGGGTGATGAAGATGGCGCGCAATTGCACAACCGAGTAGCGGGTGCGAAGCAACTGGTGTTGTGTGCCTTCACCGCAGTCGATCAAATACCAGGGTTTGGGGCCGGCGTGGCATAGGGCCAGCCCGCTCACATTTCGTGACCGTGTCGGGGTGCCGGCGGATGTGCCCAGGAAGGTGAACTCCATTGTTAATCCGCCCATTGCCAGGGTGGCGCATCCAACAAACCCTGCCCCAGGACGATGGTTTCGCCAAGGTCCTTGTTCAGGGCGATGGAGTTACAGTCGCCATCCTGTTCCAGAGTTGCCACCAAACGTGGTGCGTGGGAAACGACCCACACCTGGGTTTCACGTGATGCTCGATTGATCAGGCGCCCCAAGGCAGGCAGCAAATCCGGGTGCAGGCTGGTTTCCGGTTCATTAAGCACCAATAGTGACGGTGGTCTTGGCGTGAGTAGTGCGGCTACCAGCAACAGGTAGCGAAGCGTGCCGTCCGACAACTCCGCCTGGTTTAAGGGGCGCAGCAACCCCTCCTGCAAAAACTGCAGTATGAAACGGTTGCCGGAGTCTGCCTCAAAGTTGATGGTTGCCCCGGGAAAGGCATCCTCAATAGCATCGTACAACGCCGCCCGGTCGCCAATCTCGTGGATGGTCCGCAGAGCCGCGACCAGGCTATGGCCGTCGTGATCAAGCACCGGCGTTCGCGTACCGATTTGGGGCGTGCGGATGATGGACTGGGGATCGGTTCGGAACTGGTCGTAGAAGCGCCAGTTGCGGATGGTTTGCCGGACAGCATGAACCTCGGGCACAGCCACCGGATCGCTGATTTCGTTGAGGATGCTTTCGTAGGTGTTGAGGTGGGCGTTGTAGACTTCCCATTTACGACCGTTGCGCACTTTCACCACAGGCCCGACCCGGTCAATCAGGCAACTGCTGGGACGGCAGACGTCTCCCGCCCAAATGCACTCGCGCTTGATTTCCGGGTCAAACTGAAACATGGACGGGTCCTGGTAGCCCGCAAACCCCTGAGGGGCGGGCATACCCAGTGAGATGGCGTAGCCGAAGTCTTCACCCACGAAGCCGAGTCTGAGCCGGCTGTTCTGTTTTTTGGCAGAGCCTTGTACGGGATCGACACCGTCTTTCATGCCTTTGGTAAAGGTCTCCGGCCCTGCCCAGAACGTGTAATCCAGCCCGCCTTCCTGCGCGATCGACGAGATTAAGTTGCCCTTTGCGGTTTCAGCCAGTAACCGCAGAGACTTGTAAAGGTTGGATTTGCCGCAGCCGTTGGGCCCGGTTACCACATTGAGGCCGGTCAGGGGCGCGACGATACTCTTGAGGCTGCGGTAGTTGGATACGGCAAATGCGTTGATCATAATCTCAAGATCACTGAGTTTGGTAAAAAGGTCTCGTTATCTCAAGCGCTCTCAGCCGCTTGAATTCGGTTTCGGCCGCTCTCTTTGGCTTTGTAGAGTGCCGCATCGGCGGCAAAGACCAATTCTTCGAGACTGCTCTTGTCATCGGGAACGATGGTGGCGCAGCCCACGCTGACGGTGATGCAATCTCGCGCCGTTGAATGGTCGTGCCTGATGTCCAATGCTTCGATGGCAACGCGGGCATTTTCAGCGACCTGTATCGCACCATTTTCGTCAGTATTGGGGAGTATCAGAATGAACTCTTCTCCCCCGTAGCGCGCCACCATGTCGGTTGAGCGCTGCAGTTGCGCCTGCAGTGTTTCGGCAACCCGGATCAGGCATTCGTCACCCATCTGGTGGCCGTAATTGTCGTTGAAGTGCTTGAAGTGATCCACATCGAGCATAACCACAGATAGGGGCTGGGGCTGCCTTCGCAGGCGCAGCCAGGTGTCTTTGAGGTAGGCGTCACCGGAACGCCTGTTGGCGACGCCGGTCAGGCCATCGCGGTCGGCCAGGCGTTGCAGTTCTTCATTGAGTTCTTCCAGCTCTGCCGTGCGTTCAACCACTTTCTCTTCCAGGAGCCGGGAATGGTCCTGTACCTGGGTGTAGAGCCGGGCGTTTTCGATGGCGACAGCCGCCTGGGCGGAGAGCAGTTGAATCAATTCCACCCGGTCGTCGGTGAAGACGGCGTCGGTCAGGTTGTTCTCCATGTAGACCGCCGCCTCAAAACGTTCCCGCACGATGATAGGGACACACAGTACTGATCGTGGATGCAGGTGAATAGTGTAGGGGTCGTTCACAAACGGGCCGTCGGCCATGGCATCGTGCAGGACCACGGCTTCGCCCCTTTGAAACACCTGGCTGATCACGCTCATTGGCAGGGCGAGGGCCTTGCCCTGACGATCGCTGAGTGTTGAGTGGGTGGGGATCTCAACCTGTGGTGACGGCTGCTCTGGCCGGATTATGGCCTCGACACTGAACGCACCACCGGCCCGGACAATCAGGCAGCCCCATTGCCCACCGGCATTTTCCAGCAGAATCGCCAGGGTTTTCTGCAACAGCTGGTCCAGCACCATCTCGCCGGAGATCTCACGGGAGGCTTTCATAACCGATGCCAGGTCGAGACTGGCCAAATGGCTTCCTGGTGGGCTGAGGTGGGCCTGAACCCACTGACGAAGCACCGGGAACTCGTCCTCCAGCTGTTCTACCTTGCGTTGTGCGCCCCAGCGGTTGTATACCCCGTGGGCACCACGGAGATAACCCTCGGCTGAGCGCCCTTTACCCAGTGCCAGCAGGTGCCGTGCGGCTCGCTCAAAGGCAGTGGCCTCATCGCGCAGGAAGCCGTTTGCCCGTGCCGTGTCGATGGCCGTGTCATAGAGCTCCAGTGCGGCGTCGTGCCTGCCATCCAGGCGGGCGAGTTCTGCGGTCATCAGAAATTGAAGGTGGCGGAAATTCGCTTCGCAATTGTCCGCCCAACGGGTCATGCGCGCCAGGTCCCGTTCCAGGCGTTCTCGTGTGGCCTGTTGGTCAGCCCTGTTCATGGTGGGGAATAGAGTCGTGAGGGTGAGGTTGGCAACAATGTAGAAACGAACGAGCTGGGGCAGGGACATCGCGGACTTGATTAGCTTGTCCTGCTTTCTGACAAAGTGCAGTGCCTGTTCGTAGTTCCCGTAGAGCAGGTTGATCTCGGCACTGTAGATCTGATGATTGGCAATGCCGGTCATGAACCGGCGCGTACTCATTGCCTCGAGACACGCCTGGTCATCAAAATCATCGGTGCTCAGACTGGCCGGTGAGTGGGTGGTGCCAAGAAAATTGCGCTGCATCTGCAGGAAGAGGGAACCGGAGTCCAGCGAATCCTGGTAGGCGCACTCGCGAACGATGTCGAGGTTTTCCTGATGCAACTGGCTTGCGGTTTCCAGATCCATGCCCGGGTCCCAGATCACGCAGTCCTGGGCACTGTAGGCCAGATAGAGCAGGTCGCCGGATTGATAGCCGGCTTCGATGCCCTTGCGGAACCAGGGCGTGAGCGTTGCCCAGTGGTTGCTCCAGTGATGAACGAACATGGCGTATACATAGATAACGCGCGCCCTCAGGCTGAGGTCATCAAGCCGTTCATTGATGGCCAGGCCAACCTTGGCGTACTGATAGCCCAGGGCGGGCTCGTCCAGCTCACCACACAAAAGCATGCCGTAGGCGGCATAGGCAAACGCCGATTCCGGGCAGTTGCCCCGATGCAAAGCCAGGTTAACCGCTTTTAGCACCAGGTAGCTGAACAGCTTGCTGCCGGAGAGAAACGCGGCAGCAAAGATTTCCATCAGCAGACGCATGGCGGTCAATGTGGCTGGGTCTTCGATGACAGGAGCGCCAACCAGATCGGTGATTTCGCGGCCAGCCAGGTTCGTCAGTACCCGTTGGCGTTCGACATCGATATCGTGCTGGCTGGGGTGTTCGGTGAAATTAACACCCAATAGTGCCAGCCCCTCAATGGCAGCGTGAATAGACGCCTCCATTCTACCCAGCGTGGCATTCTGCCGGGTACGTATGGCGAGAATGTCGGCGCGATGCAGCCGGGAGTCCGCATGGTCCAGCATCTGTTCCAACCAATGGTCGGCCTCTTCGGTACGTCCGGTGAGGTAGAGGCAAAGCTGTATCTCTGACGCCAATGTGGCCATCAGTGAGGGCATCTGTGACCAGGCGTCGTCTGGCAGCAATTCCTCGGCGACCTGCAAGTAGTCGAGTGCCTGTTGATAGGCTGAGGTTTGTCGGGCGCGACTGCCGGCACGAAGGTTGAACTCGGCCAGTTGAAGGCGTTCTGACCCGGACTGGATCAGCGCACGCCCCTGATTGAGATGATTAACGATATCAATCAATTGGTCATCGGCGACCTGCCCGCCGCCGTGTTGTAACATCAGGCGCCCGACCGTTAAGTGTACCCGGGGGAGCTCGTCGGTTGCGATGAGGTTGTAGGCAGCCTGCTGCACCCGGTCATGCTGAAAACGATAGCTGGGGTTGAGCACCCGCTCTTCGTCCTGGTGTCTCGCCAGGCGATAATCACTGTGTAGCGGCAGCACGGTGTACTGTTTCAACGCCGGCAGAAGGGCCCGGGCGGTTTCCGCAACGGTATGCTCGTAGATGGTGGCGAGCGTTTGCAGGGTAAAGGTATTACCGATGCTGGCGGCCAGTTGAAGTACGTTCTGTGTTTCGTCCGGGAGCTGTCGCAGGTTATCCAGCATGAACTCAACCACGTCATGGCTGGTTTCATCCCAACTGGCCCTGTCGAGCTGCCAGTGCCATTGGCCACTGCCCGAATCTGACCAGATTGCCCCCTGGGCATGGAACTGTCGCAGCAACTCGTTGGTAAAGAAGGGGTTGCCCTGGGCGCGGTGAAACAGCATCTCGCTCAGTGTGCGGCTCGTTTCCGGCTCGCAACGCAGGGCATCGGCCACCATTTGGTCCACCGACGATTCATCAAGCGGCCCCACAGGGATCTGATGAATTCGCCGATGGTTGTTGAGGTCATCCAGGAGCAATCTGAGCGGGTGCCCAGGGCCGACTTCATTGCTGCGATAGGCGCCAATCAACAACAGGTGGCTCTGGTCCCTGGAGGTGACTATACGGCGTATCAGGTCGAGGGTTGGGGTGTCGCTCCACTGCAGATCGTCCAGGAACAGCACGACCGCATGGCCTTCGCCGGCAAACACTCGCAGGAATGCGGTCAGTACCAGCTGCAACCGGTTACGGCTCTCTGAGGGTGGCAGCTCGGTCACAGGGGGTTGTTCGCCGATAATCAGCGCCAGCTCCGGTACCAGGTCGATCACCAGGGCGCCGTTGGGCCCCAGCGCACCAAGTAGTTCGGTGCGCCAGCAGTCAAGCTGGTTGTCGGGCTCTAGCATGATTTGCTGCACGAGGGCACGAAAGGTGGCTGCCAGTGCTGAGTAGGCTTCGCTTTGCTGGAACTGGTCGAACTTGCTCTGGACCAGGAAGCCGCGTTCACGGATCTGGTAGCGATCAATTTCGTTGACCAGTGCCGACTTGCCAACGCCGGAGTAGCCGTGAACCAGGCAGAAACGGGATCGTCCCTCCACCGCCTGCTCGAACAGGCCCAGCAGCTCCTGCAGCTCGCGCTCGCGGCCGTAAAGTGCCTGGGGAATCAGAAACTTCTGCAGATGGTCCTTTTCACCCAGTGTGAAGGGCAGCAGTGGCAGATCCTGTTCTATCGACGTGGCGCAACGGGATAGGTCGTGCAGCAGGCCCAGGCTGCTTTGATAACGTTCTTCCGGGGATTTGGCCAGAAGCTTCAGCACAATGTCTGAAAGGGCCTCGGGTATGTCCTCAAACACGGTGTGAGGCGCCGGAGGCAGACGACTTATGTGGCTGTGTACCCACTCCAGGGTATTGTTGGCTGTAAACGGAGGTTGGCCGGTCAGAAGTTCAAACAGCAGCAAGCCGAGGGAATAGTAGTCCGAGCGGTAGTCGAGGCTCCGATTCATGCGCCCGGTCTGTTCCGGCGACATGTAGGCCAATGCCGCCTCGGGCTGATTGGGCAGCTGTTTGGCCTGCCGCTCCTGCCCCAGCTCCGATGCTATATTGAACCCCGACAGCACCAGTGCGCCACTTCTTGAGTCAAACAGGACGTTATGGGGTGTCAGCGACTTGTGCACGATGTCCTGTGCGTGGATGTCGCTCAGAATCTGTACCAGGGCCTGGGCTATTTTCAGCGCCTGGGGCAGGGGCAAGCGTCTGTTACGGCTCTCGGCCATTACCGAGGCAAGCGAACGCTCACAGGGATCGGTGACGAGCGCCAGGTTCCCACTACCGTGTGGCAATATGTCATGAACCCTGCGTACGCCTTTCACGCCGTCGAGCCGTGAAGCAATGCTGGCTTCGTGATTGAGCGTGGCCACCTGCCTGCGGTCGGGATATTCGGTATCAAGGGTTTCAATGCAGACGTCTGCACCGTCCGAGAGTCGCCGTGCGCGATAGGCCGCCCGGCCTGCTTTTCTCCAGAGGCAGAAGGAGATTGTGTATCCGGGCAGCTGTAATTCGCTCTGCATCAGGTGCCGCTCCTGGGGATCACGCCTGGCAATGGAACACTCGATCGAAGGTGGCGCTGAAGTCCTCTTTGGCGTTGTCCAGTAGGGGTTGGCCATGGCCACAGAGAACGTGTTTGAAGTTCAGTGTTTTGAGCCGGTTAAAATCCTCGGCAGCAGGTTCCGCCGCCTGCAGCCAGACTGGGCCAATGTTGGCGGGTGTGAAGAAGCCCATCTGCTCCATTCGCTGTCGCGAGGCGTCGCAGAAGTGCTCGTCGGGTTTCAGCCAGTTCTGCAGGGCGTCACAGGCTATCAGGATGCCGCCATCCCGCTGGAGGTGGAGTACGCCTTCAGGAAGTTTGGTAGTTTGGAACTGAAATAGCGATGCGTCACTCAGGGGCAGCGTCTGGCCGAGGACGTTTGCCTCTCTTTCAGACCCGCTTTGGTCCTCCGGTTCCAGACCTGGCATCACCCAGTACTGCGCCTGGTAACGGTCAACATAGAACGCATCGTCACGCCCATGCAGAGCGCCAAGCCGAATCACGTCGGTTACTTTTCCCAGTCGGTCCAGTTCCGCCAGGCCGTCATCATCAAGGCGGACCGTATTGATGAGGATCAGCCGTTCACCGTCACGGACGATGGTCATGTTGCGGCTGAATTGCCAATCCAGGTCCATAAGGACGGTTTCCATGGCACCACTGACAAAAAACAGATCCGGCAGGATCTCTTCGATGGCATTGTGTGCCAGGGCTGGCGGGAAAGACGGCATGAGAGCTCCTCAGTCTTTATCATAGTTATAGCGGCCGACGTAGCGATACTCTCTGGCGTATTCGTTCAGATAGGCGTTGAGGTATCGCTTCTGGGCCTTGTTGAGGCGTCCGTTCCGGATATCGTCCATGGTTTCATCAACGTTGCTGCTGTCCAGCCGTCTGAGGTGAAAAAGCGTCATGTCCCTGCCTCCAAAAAAGCCTTTGAGGAAGTGGTGCAGAGGCCTCGCCTCGGACATATCAAACACGGCCCCGTAGAGGGCCGTGTACAGCGGCTGTTTTGCCAGCAACGCCCGGTCAAATGTTGGGTAGTCTCCGGGTGGTGCCGCGAACGTTGGGTGCTCATCAAGTTGATGAATGGGCTGATTGGCCAGTGACTCCAGGTATTTGCCATCCAGTCCGGCCTGGCGGCCTCCCTCCAGAACGATGTTCAGGTAACGACGGCTTGGTCGGCAGTCGTTGTCGATAAAT
The DNA here is from genome assembly GCF_002352785.1 of Marinobacter sp. UBA2688. Classification (NCBI taxonomy): domain Bacteria; kingdom Pseudomonadati; phylum Pseudomonadota; class Gammaproteobacteria; order Pseudomonadales; family Marinobacteraceae; genus Marinobacter; species Marinobacter sp. UBA2688. Next base: position 379,332 of record NZ_DELU01000007.1, on the reverse strand, counting down.
TGGGGCATGCCCACATAGGTGAGAGCAGAGACCTTCGGGGCCATTGCCGCGCTAGGGTTATCCGGCTCTACCTCGATCTCTATGCGGTTATAGCCATGCCCGTAAGCTTCGGCCTGATCCAACAGAGAAAGCGCCTCGTCGGGGCATTCATGGAGCACGCCGAGAACCCGGTCGTCCGGGTGGCCGGTGTTTTCGATGTTGCCAACACCACCCTCATGGCGGAAGAAGTGCTGCACGTTGAAGCGTAACCGCCATCCGCGCAGCACCGCTTTCGTAGATGCCCGAGGCTCGACACCCTTCGCTCTCAGCGAGAGCATGCTCATGTTGGAGCCAAAGCCAAAGTAGTAAAACATAGATTCAATAGGTTACAGGTTAACCTGCCCTCAGGTACTTTTCTATAACCTGCCACGGCAAAGGCGGTGGCAGATTGGCTTATCAGCAATACGGCCAGGTATCGGTTTTCGCGGAGTTACCTTTACCCCGGGATATTGGGGCTTAATGGTAGTCTATATGGCATCATTATTTATGATCTCGCGTTGAAGTTATACCCGAGTATTGAAAGTGCCAAACCCCGTTCCCTTTAGCCTGAAACCATGACCTCTCTTTATTCACTATGATTCAGCATCTCACAGAAGCCCTTGTCCCTCTGCTGTCTTTGATACTCCTCGGGGCCATTCTTGGCCGAAAAACCGATTTTTTTGACGGCAAGGCATTGGCTGGCCTGGTTACCACCGTTGGAATCCCCGCGTTGCTGCTCCACTCCGTATTGAGCATGGATATGGACATTTTCGGAATGGGTGCCCTTGTAGGCATTACCGTGGCCTGGCTGGTCGTCATGGCGATGGTCACTGCACTGTTGCTTACGCTAGCTGGCCTGCCGGTGAGGTCCTATCTTCCGGCGTTGGTGCACCCGAATACGGGCAATATGGGGATTCCGGTGTGCTTTGCGCTGTTTGGTCCGCAGTCGCTTGGGCTGGCGGTGGTGATTTCCTCGGTGATTCAGGTCAGTCATTTTACGTTGGGAATCGGCTGCCTGTCCGGGCGGTTTTCCATCAGGGCAATGCTGAAGAACGGGCCCGTCCTGGCATTGATCGCAGGTGCTTTTCTGTTGGCGACAAACATTCGCCCGCCTGGACCGGTGATGATAACGCTGGATATGCTGGGCTCGATTACCGTACCGATAATGCTAATGCAATTGGGCAGCTCTATTGCCAACCTGCGGCTGTCAGGCGCGCGGGATATGCTAAGGCCTCTCGTGTTCAGTCTGTATCGGCCATTGGGTGGTCTAGCCCTTGCGTGGGTGCTGTTGCTGATTTGGCCGTTGAGCGCCATGGAAGCGCAGGTTTTCCTGATTCAGTGTGCGATGCCGGTGGCGGTAATGAGCTACGTACTGTCGGTGCGCTATCAAGGGCCGTCGCAGGAGATCGCTTTGACTATTCCAATGTCGTTGCTGGTTTCTTTGGGGATTGCCGTAATTTTTGCCCTGTTTGCGTAGGGGGCAGCGCCCGGGATTACTGCGGCGAACATCAGGTCGGCTTGCGGCTCCAACGTATTGACGGTGCCCAGTTTCCGCAGTCACCCTGAATGAACCGTGTCTACCAGCAATCGTTTGGCCGGGCGGGAGAGTATTCTGACTGATCACACGCCAGAACAATCCGGTGACCGCGCGCTAAGAAGTGCAATGCTTGTAGCGCTTGCAGCCCTTTTCTGGGGGCTTTCGGGTGGTATCGGCGCCATCCTGCTCGCAGAAGGGTGGGGCTCGTTCGTAGTCTCGTTCTACCGGGGGATTGTCGGCCTGCTGTTTGTACTTGTCTGGCTGATTCTACGTCCTGGGAACAGCGGATTGGCCAAGCCGCGGCTCTGGTTCTGGGCGGCGGTGGCCGGCCTTGGCGTGGCGGGCAACTTCTCCTTTTATTTCCTCAGTATCTCCGAGGGCAGCGTTGCCGTCGCGGCGACCCTCATGTATTGCGCCCCGGTGTTCGTGTTTCTGGTTTCCTTTGCCATCGGGCTTGAGCAGCCAACGCCGTTCAAATGCGTGGCCATTGTCATCGTTATTGTCGGCATCGCTCTACTCACGGGTATCTATGACGTTGGCGGTAGCAGTATTACGTGGGTTGGCGTGGTTGCCGGCCTGCTTTCGGGGCTGTCCTATGCATTGTTTATTTTCGGCTTCAAGTTTGCTGCCAGGAACGGCAGCCCTCAGGCTGCTCTGGTGATCGCGTTTGCCGTGCTCGGTATTGTTCTGATCTGGCCAGCCAGCCTTGTGCAGGTCGTTGCTGTGCTGGGTGCACCGGAATGGCCGATGTTCATGGCGCTGGGGGTGCTCGGTGGTGGCGTGTCTTTTATAAGCTATATCGTGGGTCTCAAGCACACCGTACCAACCGTCGCTGCCGTTGTCGCGATGGTCGAACCTGTTACCGCTACGCTCTTTGGCATTTTATTGCTCAATGAGAGCTTGGGCGGCGTCCAGTTCCTCGGCATGGGGCTCATCCTGGTCACAGTGACGGCCTTGAGCGTCTATTCGAGCAAGTCCCAGTAGTAATCAACCGGGATTTCAGCGTTCTCTGGCGATAGCCATTTGCCTTCAGAAACATGAAATCTCGCCCACAATTTGGCGTGCCGTTCGATTAGCTCCTATGTTGTCGGAAAGACTCGGGGAGGAATCGTCATGGAAGCTCTCGCAAAAAAGTTGGGTCTCAGGACCAACCCGACCATCTTTTTCACGTCCGCTGGGATCATGATCCTGTTTCTGGTCGTGCTCCTGATTGCGCCCGGCCCAATCGGAGAGGCCTTCGGAGCGGGGCGTGAATGGATTGTTACCAACCTGGGTTGGTTTTTCATTTTCGGGGTGACGAGTTGGGTAGCGTTCCTCTTGTGGGTTGCGCTCAGCCGATTCGGCGCCATCCGGCTGGGCGGCAACGACGCGAAACCGGCCTACAGTAATATTTCCTGGTTCACCATGCTGTTTGCCGGCGGCATCGGTACCGTGCTGATGTTCTGGGGCGTGGCCGAGCCCATCTCGCACTTTTCTTCCCCGCCGAGGCCGAATGTCGAGCCCTATTCGGTCGAAGCCGCCGACGATGCCATGAGCTTCGCTATCTACCACCTGGGGCTGCACACCTGGGCGATCTTCACCATGCCGGGGCTTGCCTTTGCGTATTTTATCTATCGTTACGACCTGCCGATGCGCTTCAGTTCGGTGTTCTATCCGTTGATCGGCGACCGCATATACGGGCCTCTCGGCAAGACTCTCGATGTGTTTGCGATCCTCGGCACGCTGTTCGGTGTGGCGGTGTCAATCGGGCTGGGCACGCAGCAGATCAACGCCGGGCTGACTGAGTTGTTTGGCATTCCGGATGCGGTAATCACCAAGGTGCTGATCATTGCCATCCTGACGGCCGTCGCTGTGGGGTCGATCGTCGCCGGGCTGGACTCTGGTGTGAAGCGGTTGTCCAACATCAATATCGGTATGGCCGTTGGCCTGATGGTATTCGTGCTCTTTACCGGTTCGACGGTTTTCCTTCTGCGAGCCGTGGTTGAGACGTTTGGCCTCTACATATCGAACCTGCTGCCCATGGCCTTCTGGAACGACACACTTGCAAGCTATACCGGCGACGATGGCGGCTGGGGATGGCAGGGCAGCTGGACGGTATTCTACTGGGCCTGGACGGTGACCTGGTCGCCCTTTATCGGAATCTTCGTGGCGCGGATTTCACGGGGGCGGACCATCCGTGAATTCGTGCTCGGGGTCCTGTTCGCGCCATCAATCTTCACCCTGATCTGGTTCGCCATTTTCGGCTGGTCAGCAATGCAGATCGATGGCATTGGGCCGGAGGCCAGGGAGGCGCTGGGCGAACAGGCGGGGGTGTTGTCACAAGCCGTAGGGGAAAGTGTTCCCCTGGCCATGTTCGCGTTCTTCGAAAACTTTCCGGGGGCTACGTTGATTCAGGGCCTGGCGGTTGTGATTGTCGCCATCTTCTTCGCGACCTCATCGGACTCCGCTTCCCTGGTGGTCGATATGTTATGCACGGGCTCGCCGGACCCGGGCCCCTGGCATCAACGCGTTTTCTGGGGTGTGTCTGAAGGCATGCTGGCAGCGATGCTGATCGTACTTGCCGGTGACGCCGGGCTGACCGCGTTGCAGGAAGTGATCACCGTGGTTGGCCTGCCGATGTTCATCCTCGTATTCGCCATGATGTTTGCCCTGTTCCGCGGCCTGGCCCAGGAGAAACTCAGCGAAGTGAGGGTGGGCAGTCCACCGCGGCCGGAGCAGTTGTGACCTGATCAAATATTGCACAGAGTTAATGCCTTGCTTATGCTTTAGGTATCAGCAACGACGTTGATCAGCAACGGAAGGAGGCTGTTCATGGTCGATGAAGCCTATAAAAAGCTACACCCGATCCTCAGTGAGGTCACCCAGACTTATGTTGAGCTCTATACCAACAGGCCCAACGAAAAGAATCGCCAAGAGTTGATTAAGCTCGAGGCGTTGTTGCACGAAAAACTGCAAAAATTGCAGAAGGTGCGGGATGACAATCAATGAACCTGACAGAAGCGCGACTTCCGTCAAAACGCTAAATTGACGCGAGGATCAGCGCATTGCCCAACAGTAGAATGTGCTGATCACGGTTGATGGCTGGCCGAGGCCAGCCATCCCGGTGTCAGGAAAGGTGATGAACGTTTTCCATACCGTACACTGGCGTGTCGATGCTCTCTTTTCGGGCTTTCAGTTGAAGTGCGAGATACAGCGAGTAGTGGCGTGACTGGTGCAGGTTGCCCCCGTGGAACCAGAGGGCTTCCTGTTGCGTTGGCTTCCACATATTGCGCAGCTCACCTTCCCAGGGGCCAGGGTCTTTGGTGGTATCTGATCCCATACCCCAGCACTTTCCAACTTTATCGGCGACCTCCTGGGATATTATTCGTGCCGCCCAGCCATTCATGGAGCCGAAGCCGGTGGCGTAAACAATCAGATCGGCCGGCAGTTCGGTGCCATCCGTCAGGGTGACAGATCGGGGGTTGATGCGTTCAATACCGACCCCGCTTTTAAGCTTGATTTCGCCCTGGGCGACAAGTTCGGATGCACCGACATCGATGTAATAGCCTGAGCCACGGCGCAGGTATTTCATGAACAGCCCTGAGCCATCATCGCCAAAGTCCAGCAGGAACCCTGCTCGCTTCAGCCGACTGTAGAAGTCCGCATCCTGTTCGGCGACCTGCTCGTAAACCGGGATGTGCATATCGGGCATGATTTTGAAGGGCACCGACGCAAATGTGAGATCGGCCTTTTCTGTGGTCATGCCGTTCTGTACCGCCTCTTCGGAGTAGAGTGGGCCTAGCACCAGCTCCATCAGAGTGTCGGACTTGATGATGTGGGTTGATGAACGCTGAACCATGGTGACGTCGGCGTCGTTCTCCCATAACGCAGCGCAGATATCGTGTGCGGAGTTATTTCCGCCCAGGACTACGCACTTCTTGCCTTTATAGGCAGCGCCACCGGGGTGTTTGCTGGAGTGGTGTTGCTCGCCTTCAAAACTGTCCATTCCGGGAATATCGGGTATGTTGGGGATGCCCGACATGCCGGTAGCCAGCACGAGCTGCTTGGGGCGAAGGGTGACTTTCTCGCCGTCCCGAACCACCTCCACGACCCATTCCTGACTGGCCTCATCGTAGCGCGCCCCCGTGCACTCTGTTGAGCTCCAGTAGTTGAGCTCCATGATCTTGGTGTACATTTCGAGCCAGTCGCCGATTTTGTCTTTCGGCGCGAAAACGGGCCAGTGGTCCGGGAACGGCAGGTAAGGCATGTGGTCGTACCAGACCGGGTCATGCAGGCAAAGAGACTTGTAGCGGTTGCGCCAGGAATCGCCTGGATTCGGGTTTCGCTCGATCACAATCGTTGGCACGTCCAGTTGCCGCAGACGGGCGGCCAGGCCAATGCCCCCTTGTCCACCGCCGATGATCACGCAGTAGGGCTGGCGGCTGTATCCCAGTTCCTGTTCTTCGTCCTGCTTTGCCTCAAGCCAGGTTTTCCGTGACTTGGTCGCTCCATGCTGAGCGCCTTTGGGTCGAAGAAAGTTTTTCTTCTCGGGAAACTCCTTTAATTCCTGCATGGTGGTCAGCAGGGTCCAGGCACCGCCATCGCGAAGCCGGATGTGCCCTTTACCCAGAGCATCCCTGGTTTCGAAGGTAATCCAGGCTTCGGTCACGCCGTCCTGTTCTGTCGCGTCTTCGGCAACCTTCCAATTGCTGGGGAGGACATGTTTCGAGGTCTGTTCCAGCATGTCGCGGATATGGTCCCGGCCCTCCAGGGTTTTTATGTTCCAGGTTATTGCAACAAGATCTCTCCAGAAGCCGTTTGCTTCAAACAGTTCCGCCGCCCTTCCAGGATCGCTCGACTGCAGTATCTCGCTGAACCCGTCAAGCCACTGCTGAACTCGTTGGGTGGGGGTGATTTGGGTTTCGGTCATCACGGTTCTCCAGATTTCCATTGTTTTTGTTGGCGGGGAGTCTTTGATCCCCGGTGCGTTGTTGAACACGCTAATAGGAACGGAGCAGATGACGTGCCACATCGGTCTCCAAGGGCTTTTTATTTTCCAGGTATCTGAAATAAAGGGGTTTCAGGGATTTTTGTGAAAGGAGGAGGGGGTGGCGGAGCCATGTGGCAGAAGGCCCTGGCATTACGGCTGTAATGCGATTGCCTGTAAATGCGTTACAGGTGTAACGATCACTCAGGCACTAAAGGAGGATGTTGATGCCGGGTAATCCGGTATAGGCTGTCAGAACGACGAAGCAGTATCTCATCGTAAATGACAACAACAATATCAGAGCAATGCAGGAGCTTGGCATGACGATGCAACAGGCACAGCGGCGCCACATAGATACGATTCTAAGTTATACGGATGAAGGCGTGTGTGCGGCTTTATCTCCGGAGTCCGAACTGATTGGTCGCTCATGGAAGCGATGTATTGACGAGTACGGACTGGACCCGAGCCAGCCGCGTCGTGCCCGGATCGTGACTCATCAAACCCTGAGGGAGCATCAGGACTCGGTCGATGAATTTCTCAACGTGGCTCGGGCCGGCGTTGAGCAACTGTATATGAATATCGCAAAGCTGGGTTATGTGCTGTTGTTGACGGATCACCGGGGCGTTACCGTGCAGTTTCTGGGGGATCGGCGTTCTGACCAACGTTTGCGTAAAGCCGGTTTGTACCTGGGGGCCGATTGGAGTGAGAAGTACGCGGGCACCTGTGCTGTGGGTACGTGTATTGAAGAGGGGCAGGCCCTGACATGTCACCGGGTCGACCATTTCGATGCAACCCATATAAGCTTGACCTGCACCTCGGCGCCCATTCTTGATCCGCTGGGCAACCTGCTTGCGGTACTCGATATTTCGGCTCTGGATTCGCCTGATCCACACAGCAGCCAGACGTTTGCACTGCACCTTACCCAGCTCTACGCCCGCATGATTGAGGACGCCTATTTCCTCCGCCGTTATCGCAATCAGACGGTCTTCCGGTGTGATGCCTCGCGGGAGTTTGTGCAGGTAAATGGCCAGTACCTGTTCGCCATTGACGGGGATGGGTGCGTGGAGGCCGCCAATACAGCCGGTCGTTCACTCATGTGGAGCCATGGAAACGGCAGCGATACCAAGCTGACCAGCCTGTTTGAATGCGAGTTAAGGGACATCTGGAGCATCCCTTACGATCAGGATGATCAGGTCAGGGCGTTCAGGCACTGCATCAGTGGCAATACCTTTTTTGCAGCGTTGATCCAGCCTAGGATCAAGTCGACGGCTTCCGCATCTTCTGACGCCCTGCCCACTGATGAATCTGTGCCTGAGCTAGATGCGCTGGCAGCGGATGACCCCGTCATGAGGCGAACTCTTGGCCTTGCCAAACGACTGAGGAACAGAGATGTCGGGCTGCTGGTGCTGGGTGAGACCGGCACGGGCAAGGAAGTGCTTGCCCGGGCAATACACCAGTCCAGCCACCGCTCCCGACGGGCGTTTGTTGCCGTAAACTGCGCAGCCATTCCCGAGTCACTGATCGAGAGCGAGCTTTTCGGGTACGTGGCGGGCGCGTTTACCGGTGCGCGGGCCAGAGGAATGCGGGGAATGATCCAGCAGGCGGATGGTGGGACATTGTTCCTGGACGAAATCGGGGATATGCCCCTGCAGCTCCAGACCCGGCTGCTGCGGGTGCTGGCGGAAGGCGAAATTCTGCCAGTGGGCGCCGACAGTCCCGTGAAAGTGAACTGTCGCGTGATAGCCGCCACGCACCAGGACCTGGGCCAACTGATTGAACATGGTGCGTTCCGCGCTGACCTCTATTACCGGCTGAATGGGGCCACGCTGCGCTTGCCCTCTCTGGGAGAAAGGGCTGACCGACAGCATGTCATTAACCGGGTACTCACACACCTGATCGACCAGGGACAGCTGCCCGATGTTCGAATCCGGGCAGATGCGATGAGTGCGCTGCTTGCCTATGACTGGCCGGGTAACATTCGTCAGCTTGTTAATGCACTGGCGTTTGCAGAAGCTACCTGCGACGATGGACAGATCACGGCCAATGACCTACCAGACGAGTGCTTGAGAGATCCTGCGATCGCGGCAACGAGCGTTGAGCGGGATGTCGACCCCGACGAGAGCGATCCGTTATTGGCGGCACTAAAGAAATATCGCTGGAACGTCTCTGAGGTCGCACGTCGTTATGGAGTGTCACGCCCGACTATCTATCGCTGGATGCAGCAGCAGGCGATTGAGGCGCCGAGGTTCCAAAGCAAAATATAAGTCTACGCTGCATTATATCTGCTTGTAGACCACCTCTGACAACCGGCTGCGGTTGCCATCCGTATCCAGGGTGCGGATAGCGAAGTACCAGGTGCCTTCGGTGAGCTCGTCCACCAGCAACTCGTCGATAGAGGCGTCGCCAACGGCCAGGCTTTGGTCCAGGCTGTCCTCGCTGTTGCCGTAAACCACCTCAAAGCCGGCAATTTCGCCCATTGCGAGACTGTCTCCATTTTCTCTGGTGAGCGGCGCGGTCCAGCTTAGCAGGGCTGCGTTGGCCGGAACGGTGTCCTCGGGGCTTGGCTCGGGGGCCGGCGGTTCGCTGGTGTCGTTGTCCGTTCCGTTGTCGGCGACAGTATCTCCAGTGCTGTTGTCGTCACTGGTATCGGGCTCTGGTGTGTCGACAACGCTGGTGTCGTCTTCGCCGTATACCTCTGCAATGGTCTTGAAGCGTTGTACGTAGCGGTATTCGGCCACCACGAGTCTCTGGCTGATGACGCTCGAGTCCACCTCGGCCTGCAGCTCAGAGGCCTGCACTGCCGCGGCAGACACGAGATCGGCCAGAGCGATGTTTTCGCCGTCGCCCATCAGGCTGATCTGGCCGGTTTCGAGAATCTGGGTTGCCACGTTGTTCAGGACATCGGAAATGTTGTTCCATTGGGCGTTGTTGTTGACCAGGGCAAGGAAAGCCGCATTGGCAACGGCGACCTGCAGGGCATCGGCAGACACGCCGTTAAACTCGTCCAGGCGAGTCAGGTCTGGCGGGTCGAGGCGCAAGGAGCCTGCTGCCAGGCCAAACCAGCTTTCAACCCTTTCATAGGCCCCAGAGAGTGCATCGGGGGAGAGCCCATTCTCGCTACGCTCAGCCAGCGCCACGGCCAAATGGGTCAGCGGCGTGAGGTTGACGGTCTCCATGCGAAGATCACCGGCTCCGCGCAGACTGAAACTATCGTCCAGCATCATGGTGTCGCCAAAGGCAACCGGCTCGGCGCCGCTGCGTTCGCATTGGGGAACGACGTCGCAAGTCATGCGGGTATTACTGTCAGCGGTAAGTTCTACCAAAGCCCAGCTGTCCGCCTTTCCTCGCAATTGCCACACATAACTACCGTCGTTTGCTGTCAAAACCGGTTTTGCGGCCTGTCGCTGTGGAGCATAGTAGCCGTCTTTGTCGGATATCAGGCGAGTGGCGGTCACCAGGCCTTGTTGAATAACGCCTTTCATGGCGGCGCCGGCAAGCTCAACCGTTTCAGCCGCCGGAGTGGTTGACGCTTCTGACTGTGGTGTCGTGGCGTTGTCTGAGGACGCCATGTCGAGACCGCAGCCCGAAAGCAGAACCGCTAAAGATAGAGTCAGCAGTCCATGCTTCGTTAAATTATTGCCGCAAGTTGACATTGTTTCGCACCAATTTATTGACGAGTTCGGACGAATCTTACAGCGGCATTTTTCGGTTATATGCGGTCTGGTTCAGGGTTTTTCGGGTGAGAATCGTCAGGAAGTTGGCGCTTACAGAGCGATACACGGTGAGACTGAGCGTTACATGCTATCGGGGCGATTTTGGTTCCTTAGTTCGCTGTTATTTATACATTTTATGCAATCGACCCGGCAGCCGGGACATTTGCTTGGGCGCGGCGGGACTATTAGCGATTACAAATTTAAACGGTGGGCAGGAGTTGGATATACCTCTAAGTATTAATACGTAGTTTTTCTGCGGCGTTCTAAGTAATCACTACGTATTGGTTTGGTCATTCCTACGGATTGTTAGTTCTCGCTCAAATCGTGACCATAAGTCGCGAATGACGACCCGAGCATCGTTCTAATAAAACAAACACAACAGGAACAAGATCATGAAAAACTTCTTGAAAGCTGCTGCGACCGCCGCAGTGGTGTTCTCCGTGCTGTTCACGTCCTTTGCCCACGCTGATGATAAGAGCTACACCCTCCGACTAGCAGAAACCTGGGGGCCGAACTTCCCGATTTTCGGTGATGCCACCAAGAACATGGCGGAAATGGCCGAAAAAATGTCCAACGGTCGGCTCAAGATCCGGATCGATTCCGCCAACCGCCACAAAGCGCCTTTTGGCGTCTTTGATATGGTTAAAGCGGGCCAATACGATATGGGCCATTCAGCGTCTTATTATTGGAAGGGCAAAGTGCCCAACACCCTTTACTTCACCAGTATGCCGTTTGGTATGAACGCTCAGGAGCAATGGGCGTGGTTCTACCACGGTGGCGGTATGGAGCTGATGCAGGAAGTGTACGAGCCCCATAACATGCTGTCGTTCCCGGGCGGTAATACGGGCAACCAGATGGGCGGCTGGTTCCGCAAAGAAATCAAAACCCTGGAAGACCTCGACGGGCTGAAAATGCGAATCCCCGGGTTTGCTGGCGAAGTCTTTGCCGAAGTTGGCGTTAATCCTACCAACATCCCGCCGGGAGAGCTTTACACTGCCCTGGAGCGCAACACCATCGATGCGGTTGAGTGGGTAGGCCCGGCCCTGGACCTGCGTCTGGGTTTTCAGCAGATTGCTGACTATTACTACACCGGCTGGCATGAACCCGCCACCGAGTTGCAGTTCCTGATCAACAAGGATGTCTGGGAGGACCTGCCGGCGGATCTGCAGGAAGTTCTGCGTGTCTCTATGCGTACGGCATCCTACGACATGCTGACCCAATCCGTGCATGCCAATGCACAAGCTTGGGCATCCATTCGTGACGAGTACCCGAACGTCAAGGTCAAAACCTTCCCGGACGATATCTTCAAAGCCATGGTCGCAGCTAACGAAAAGGTCCTGGAAGCGTATTCCAGGGATAACGAGCAAGGTCAGCGCATTATCAAGTCACAGCAGGCCTATCTGGACAAAACACGTGCTTACATCGACATCTCCGAGCGCGCCTACCTGAACACCATGGCCGAACTGGAAGAGTAAGTTTCCCGCCATTGGCCGGATGCTTGGCGCTTCGCAAGAAGCGTCGGCATTCGGGTGTTTTCATGAGCCCTATTTAATCCCGATTGGTCCGGAGTCCCCGCTTCGGCAAGAGGAGTTGTAATGCGTTGGTTAATTGCTGTGGATGACGGGTTAGGCGCTGTATCTCGAGCGTGTGGCTGGGTCGCAAGCGTGGCATTTGTCCTGATGATGCTGAACGTTTTCTACGATGTGGTGGCTCGGTATGCCTTCAATGAGGTATCCATTGGGATGCAGGAATTGGAGTGGCACTTGTACGCCGTCGTCTTTCTGATGGGCATTCCTTACGCCATGAGGACGGATGGCCACGTGCGAGTGGACGTTCTTTATGCCGGCCGCAGTGAAGCTTTCAAGGCTTGGGTCAATCTTGTTGGGGCCCTTTTTTTTGCGCTTCCGATTGCCGCCATGATCGCCTGGCTGGGTTGGGGATACATGCTTGATGCCTATCACATGGGAGAAGGCAGCGGAGATCCGGGAGGTTTGCCCTACCGCTTTATTGTTAAAGGGCTGATTCCGTTTTCTTCATTCTGGCTGGCGGTTGCCAGCGTGGGCATGGCGACCTTCGCTCTCAGGGTTCTTGTCAAAGAGTCCGCCTACGACGAGCAAACCGGTGCAGGAGGTCTGGCATGATCGGGATGATAATGTTTGGGGTCTGCCTCTTCATGCTGCTGTGGGGCTTTCCTGTTGCGTTTACGTTCGGCGGCGTTGCGTTGATTTTTGGCCTGATTGCAGAGGGGCCGCAACTGTTTGCCTTCATGCCATTCCGCATTATGAGCATCATGCAGAACACGGTGTTAATGGCGATACCGCTGTTCATTTATATGGGCATCGTGTTGCAGCGCACCCGATTGGCGGAGCAATTGCTGGAGTCCATGGGGCGACTGTTTGGTGGACTGCCCGGGGGGCTGGCGATATCCACCATCGTGGTCGGTGCTTTACTGGCCGCCTCCACTGGAGTGGTGGGTGCCAGTGTCGTGGCCATGGGGTTGATTTCGCTCCCGGTCATGCTGGCGAATGGCTATGACAAAAAGCTTGCCTGCGGCACCATTTGTGCGTCAGGCACCCTGGGGCAAATTGTGCCGCCATCCATCATCCTTATCATCCTCGGTGACGTGCTCGGCTTGCCTGTAGGGGACCTTTTCAAGGCCGCGGTGATCCCCGGTGTGGTGCTTGTGGGGCTCTACATCGGGTATATCCTGTTCGTCAGTTGGCGATCGCCGGGAACGGCGCCAGCGATGCCGCGGGATAGCGATGACAGCCGGGCACAGGAAATCGGCAAAGCCCTGATGGCGATCATACCGCCGCTGGCATTGATTGTTGTGGTATTGGGCTCGATCTTTACCGGTATCGCAACGCCGACCGAATCTTCAGCCCTGGGTGCCGTCGGCGCGCTGGTTCTGGCCGTGGCCTATCGCCAGTTTTCCTGGCGGATGATGTGGGAAAGCTCTCGGGATACGGTCAAGGTGACGGCCATGGTCTTCGCCATTCTGGTAGGGGCAACCGCCTTCTCCATGGTGTTCAGTTACACCGGTGGCGACTACCTGCTGGAGGAGTGGATGCTGCAACTGCCGGGTGAGAAATGGGGCTTCCTGATCCTGACCATGCTCATTATTCTGGTTTTGGGTTTCTTCATCGACTTTGTCGAAATCTCCTTCATCATCGTACCTATTCTGGCGCCCATCGCTGAACTGATGGGTATCAATATGCTCTGGTTCGCCATCCTGATCGCGATGAACCTGCAAACAAGCTTCCTGACGCCGCCCTTCGGGTTCAGTCTTTTCTACCTGAAAGGAGTATCACCACCCGAGGTTAAAACCACCGACATCTATCGCGGTGTGGCGCCATTCATACTGCTGCAGATAATGGTGCTGATCGCGATCCTGATCTTCCCCGCGTTCTTTGGTATGTCATCCTCCTGAGCGAGTTCTGGAGGCTTTTATTAATGACGCTGAGGGCATGTTTCGATTTGGCTGAAGTACCTTGACTGGAGGTTTGGCGGGCCTGGGGAGACTCTTTTCCAGGCCCGCTCTTTTTTACGGTTTGGGTTAGACTGATGGAGTCTCGCAACCGATGCCTAGATGGCGTGTGCTTATAAAGGACAATGTGACGGTCATGTCGTTAAGAACAAAATTGATACTGCTCGCTCTGGTTCCCCTGCTGGTGGTGACCGGTATTTTCTCCGCGGTGACCTTGCACCAGGGCGACATACTCATGGAACGCGAACTGCAGATTTTTGAGCAGAACCTGCGGCGGTCCAAGGAAACAGCGTTGAAAGACTACGTTTCCATAATGCGCACCGCTATCGAATTTGTCCGTCAGAACGCGGCCAGTGATGATGAAGCCCGCGACAAGGTTATGGCTCTGATGCAGGAGGCCTCATTCAGTGACGACGGCTATTTCTATGCCTACACCCATGACGGATTGAACCTGGTCCACGCAGCACAGCCGGCCCTGGTCGGACGGGATATGTACGATTTCCAGGACAGTAGCGGGAACTATCTGATCCAGAATCTGATACGGATTGCTGACAATGGCGGAGGGTATTACCAGTATCTGTGGCAGCAGCCTTCCACCGGCAAGGAAGTGGATAAAGTTGGCTACGTTGAACAGATTGAAGACTGGCAATGGATGTTTGGCACGGGATTGTATATCGATGATATTGCCGCTGAGATGCGGGCTATCGAAGCGGGCGTGGACGCTAACGTTAAACAGACCCTGTGGGCCATTCTGTTGGCGTTGATGGTATCAATCGGTGTTGTGGTGTCTGCGGGGGTTCTGTTTAATGTGCACGAACATCGCTTGGCGGACCAGAATCTGAAAGAGCTGAGCCACAAGACCGTGCAACACCAGGAAGAAGAACGCCGCCGGGTATCGAGGGAATTGCATGATGGCATCAACCAACTGCTGGTGTCTGTGAAATATCGGTTGGAGACGGCCATGACCCATATTCCAGAGGGTGACTCCGTCGCCCAGGAGTCACTGGTGAAAGGCGGAGAGGTTTTAAACCGTGCGATACAGGAAGTACGGCGTATTTCCCATGATCTGCGCCCCAGCGTACTGGATGACCTGGGGTTGTTGGCGGCGCTCAACCAGTTGCTGGATGACTTCCGTGAACGTAGCGGGATCGTTATGGACATAGATATCCAGCCACCGCAGGAGGATATTTCCGAGGAGGTGGCTACAACGCTGTATCGTATTGTTCAGGAGGCCTTGTCGAACGTTGAGAAACACGCCCAGGCCACCCGGTTGGCGCTGAGCCTGGAAGAGGATGCGGAGGGGCTCTTTCTGTGTATTTCCGACAACGGCGTAGGCATTGCCGAGAAAGATGCATACGCCAGGCGAGGCATCGGGTTGCGTAATATGCGCGAGCGTGTGGAGTTTTTGGGTGGGGAGTTTGAGGTGTCTCCGCGGCCAGGAAACGGAACCCGGATAATGGCCTCGTTCAAACAATACCAGGCATAGTCGAAAGAATAAGGATAAGCCTGGCGGTCTAGTAAACCTGACGGTAACGGTCCTATGAGCACATCAGAATCTGTAGTGAAGGTCATGCTGGTCGATGACCATATCCTTGTCCTGGAAGGTATCAGGGCGCGGCTGGAACAGGAAAAGGGCATCGACGTCGTCGGCCAGGCAACCGATGGGCTGGAGGCCCTGAAACGGGTCAAAGACCTGAAGCCGGACGTGATCATGATGGATGTCAGTATGCCCAACATGAACGGGATTGAAACAACCAAAATTTTCCAGGAGCGCTATCCCGATCTGAAAGTGCTTATCCTCAGCATGCACGACAACCGGGAATACATTTCACAGCTGATGTTTCATGGCGCCAAGGGTTACATCCTGAAGGACGTATCGGTTGAGGAAATGGTGAGCGCTATTCGTACCGTGGCTGATGGCGCCACCTACATCTGCCGGGCAGCGACCGAGACGTTGTTTCGTCATGGGGAAACAATGGAGCCGGTGGAGAGCAAACTTACTCGCCGCGAGGAGGCCATTCTTTCCAGAGTGGCCAAAGGGCTTAGCAGTAAAGCCATCTCCAATGAGCTCAACATCAGCGTGAGAACGGTGGAAACCCATCGGCAAAACATCAAGTCCAAGCTGGATTTGAATACCACGGCGGAGCTGACCAAGTACGCCTATGACCAGCAGTTGCTCTGAGTCAGAATAGCCCCATCTGGGGCTGGGTCTCGTCGAGGTCCAGGGCATCAACCATGGGTGCCCGTTCACGCAGTAACTCATTCCAGAGCGCCGCCAGGGAAAGGGCATCGCCCTTGTTCGGCATGTGCATGAAAATATAGGGACGTTTCCCTTCCTCGATCCACGCAGCTGCGCGCTCAACCCAGGGTGCGAGAAACGGACGGTTGGCCTCCAGGTCGGGATGGCCGACAAAGCGGATCACCGGCGCTGCATCCACAGGGAGCAGATGCACTGGTACTCGCGGCTTTTTGCGCTGTGCATCGCGTGTTTCCTCGTTATCCGGGGTCGCGGCAAAGAGTGCCCGGCTGTCCATGCACACCCGTGCAATGCGGCGTTCTCTCAAGCCACGATTCAGGGCTTTCTCGGCCTCTCCCTTGTCAAAGAACGCACTGTGGCGAACCTCAACGGTGCAGGTCAGGGTCGGGGGCAGGGCATCCATAAATCGCCAGAGGTTTTCCAGACGCTCTGGCCCGAAACTGGCGGGAAGTTGCAGAAGGATGGGGCCAAGCACATCGTTGAGTGGCGCAATTATCTCAAGAAAGTCAGATACTTCGCGGCCAGCGCCACTCAGTAGACGGTCATGGGTGATCAGGCGTGGAAACTTCAACAGGAAACGAAAGTCATCGGGCACCTGTGACCGCCACTGTCGGCACTGTTCCTGGCTGGGCGTGGCGTAAAAAGTGGTGTTGCCCTCCACGCAATTGAGGGCACTGCTGTAACGCGCCAGTGGGCTCTGACCGGGAGGGAGTCGGCTGGTCCAGTCGGGATGTTGCCACTGGGGGCAGCCGAGAAAGTAGGGTTGTGCCATGGTCCCGTTTTACCACCGTTTATCAAGGGTCTGCTAAAAATTAGTCTCTGTATGTCACAAACATCAGGGCTGCCCCGTCTACCTCTGTAGAACCTACGTGGACATGATGCCACCTCGTGTCCCCCCATGCAGAGGAGTAAGATAATGGAAACGCGATTGAATGCCTACAAGGCCTCCCCGGACGCCATCGCCGCAATGACCCGGCTGGAGGAGTACGTTGGCAGTTGTGGGCTGGAACACAGCCTCATCCACTTGGTGAAAACCCGGGCATCCCAGATTAACGGTTGCGCCTATTGCCTGCACATGCACACCAGCGATGCCCGCAAAGCCGGTGAAAGTGAAGCACGGCTCTACCTGCTGTCCGCTTGGCGTGAGTCCGGGCTCTACACACCTCGTGAACGGGCTGCCCTGGCCTGGACCGAAGCACTGACGAACGTGGCTGACACCGGTGCACCCAGTCAGGATTACGAGCAGGGGCGAGCGCATTTCACCGAGAAGGAGTTCGTCGACCTGACGTTGCTGGTCGGTGCGATCAACGTCTGGAACCGGATCAGCGTGGGCTTTCGGGCGGTTCACCCGAATGACCGTAAACTGTAACCAAGTACGCCGGGAACCAATTGCCATGAATGAACAGCCCGCGCATCAGTTTGATCACTGGCGCCGATACCTGACAGGCGTCGCGTACCGCATGCTGGGTTCGGTGACGGAGGCAGAGGATGTGGTGCAGGATGCATACCTGCGTTGGCACCATGCCGATCACCTGTCAGTCGATGATGTGCGGGCCTACCTGACCACGGTCACCAGCCGGCTTTGTCTTGATCGCCTTCGCGCCGCTCATCGGCAGCGGGAGGTCTATGATGGTCCCTGGCTGCCGGAACCTATAGTCGAAAGTCAGGACACTCCGGCAGGCGCCGAGGCGCTTGCCAGTGATGTGTCCTTTGCCCTGATGCTGGCGCTGGAGCGGTTGTCTCCCCTGGAACGTGCTGCATTCCTGTTGCACGATGTATTTGGGCTGGATTTCAGCCAGGTCGCTGTGAGCCTGGAACGCAGTGAAGCCAGTTGCCGCCAACTCGCAAGCCGCGCCCGGAAACGTGTGCAGGCTGAGCGCCCGCGCTATGAGGTGAGTTCAAGCGAGCATAATCAGTTGACCGATCGATTCTTCGACGCCGCCCGCAGTGGCGATGTGGCAACGTTGAAGGCGCTGCTGAGTGAGAACGCCATACTGCATACCGATGGTGGGGGAAAGAGGATTGCAGCGCGGCGCCAGATTCTTGGTGCCGACAGGATCAGCCGGTTCTTTGAAGGCGTGGCGCGCAAGTCTGCATCGCCCAGCCCTCGGTGGGTTAAAGCCGTTTTCGTGAATGGGCTACCGGGATGGTTGACCATCGAACAGGATGGGCTGCCACAGATCACGACACTGGATGTGGTGGATGGCCGTATCCAGTCGGTCTATGTCGTGCGCAACCCGGACAAACTACGGCATTTGGCCGGCCACCTGCCAGAGTTGCGTGTTTAGGGTGTCACACTGGCGCCACCCCGAAGAGCCATTGGTGGGCCCACATTACCAGCACCGCATAAACCGCAAGGCCACCAACAACCGCTATGGCATCGTTCGCTTTGCTGGCCGGCAGGGTCGCAATCGGCCGCTGGGTTCTGCGTTTCAAGGAGATCCGATCCACCACGGCCCAGGCCAGGAAAGAGCCGAACAGCAACAGGTCGTGCAGCATCCCGTTCGCGAGTAAGTGAGCCAAAGCCCAGAGCTTGACCGCGACGAGCATTGGGTGCCCAAGTTTTGCCTTGATCTTGCCCGGGAAATAGGTGGCCAGCAGTAGGGGAAAGACCGGAATCAGAAGGAACATGGCCAGGTGCCGGAGCCAGCCTGGAGATGTGTAAATGACGGTCGGGTCGAGGCGGGCGTTGCCATACCCCCAAACGATCAGAACCAGACCGACCAATGCGGCCAGCGAGTAAAGCCCCTTGAACGCCCCTTCGCCAAGGGAGTTGTGCAGGCGATTGCGCAGCGGTTCGTTGACGATGGACAGAGAGTGCACGCCAAGAAATAAAACCAGACCAACGATCAGTGTTGCCATTTACCCATACTCCGTTGAGAAATTCCAGACAGTATAGTTGCGCAAACCGGGACAGGGCAGCCTCAAGCGTTTATCATCCGGAGCCTGTTTTACCGGATTGAGAAGGCCCCATGAAGTTTCCAAAAGTCACGGTCGTATTGGTTTCCGCAGCCCTGTTGTTCGTACTTTGGGAGCAGACCCGGGAGCGCCCGCAACCCGTGGATGCCCGCCGTTTTGCCAACCTTGCGGATAATCCAGTCGAACTTAGCGTAGCCATGGACTGGGTCGTTCGCCAACTCCCCGTGTTGTGTGAGGACGCGACTGGACAGGATTCGGACTCCAGGGCTCATTCGACGTGCGTCAGTGAAGGGGAGACCCGTACATCGGCCTGCCGACGTGCGGTTTATGATCGTTTTCCGAGTGTGATCGCCTCGGAACAGGTGTTTCGAGATGTCGCCCTCAGCGCGATGAACTGCCTTGTCCCGCAGTCCGGATTGGTTGAATAAGCTTTTAACCAATGACGTACAGGATGTATGGACAGTGTTTTATGCGAGTATCCCGGACGAACACCTGAATCGGCACTATAGTGGGGTAACATCAACACCATAGTGAGTTTCCGTGTTCTGTGGCCAGACGATGACCCGTACTCAATGCCTCGATAGTGTCCTCCGGCTCCAAAGCCGAGCCCTCTTTATTGCTGGGACTCTCTCTTTCAGTCAGATTGCTTGGGCGCAAATTGACACCGACAATTGTATTGTCAGCGAAATCCAGCCGGAGGCCATTGATCTTGACCAGCCCCGGGACCAACTGGCTCGCCAGAGCGACTTGGATATTCCGGCAGGTGCCAGAATCGGCCGAATAAACATTATTCGGCGCCCGATCTTCGATACCACCGATCCTGAACAGGACAACTTTCTTTATCGCACGTTGAACGCTCTAAATACCCCGACCTGGAAATCGGCCCTGCGTGCCCAGTTGGTGTTCGACGAAGGTGACGTTTACCAACCGGGTACGCTGGACGAATCCGAACGTATATTGCGGCAGAGTGAGTACCTGACGGCCGCGTGGATCGGTGTTACCCGCGTTTGCGGGAATGAGCTGGAAGTCACTGTCCTTGCACGTGACACCTGGACGTTACTGCCGAGCGTTGGTGCTTCCAGGACGGGAGGCGAGAATAAAACCAACACCGGCCTTTCTGATCCGAATTTCCTGGGTTCTGGCAAGAGCGTGGGGATTTCCCACAAAAAAGATGCCGACCGCAGCGAGACCAGTGTCGATTTCGATGATCCGAACGTGCTTGGCTCCCATTGGCAGGCAGGCCTTTCCTACGATAAGCGCAGTGATGGGCGCGGTCGCAGTGCCTACCTTGAGCGTCCATTCTACAGTGAGCTGGCGGAGTGGCGATTTGGCCTGAGTGGTGAGGATGACATTCGCGAACAATCCCGCTATGTGGGGGCGGAGGCAATTGCGGACTATCGGCAGGACCGCGATTTTGCCAGTGTTGATGTCGGCTGGCGACTGGCAGAACGCAATGGCAGCCAGTTAAGACTGCTTGCCGGTTTTCGCTACGATGCCCGGGCGTTTGAGCGCTTACCGGATGAAACCAATCTGGACCTTCTGCCCGATGATCGGACACTGAGCTACCCATGGGTCGGGTTTGACTACCGTGAGAACCGCTTCCGGGAAATGACCAACCTGACTCGTCTGCAACGGGTCGAGGACGTGCGGGACGGCTTTGTGTGGCGTACCGAGCTGGGGTACTCTTCGCCGGGATTTGGAGCGACGGAAGACCGCGCCGTACTGAATATGGACTTCCGGGATGCTTTGCTGGCCACTGACACCAACTACGCCAGCTACGGGTTCAGTCAGAGCGGCACCTGGCGATTTGACCAGCACCGTTTCGAGAACCTTATCGGAACCCTGAGCCTGGAGTACTTTCATGGCGGGGCAGTGGACTGGAACAGTTGGTACACCAACCTGTCGTTCACGGCAGCGCACAATTTGACCGTGGATCAACAGCTTCTTATTGGCGGTGACAATGGCCTTCGTGGTTATCCGAGCAACTACCAGCAGGGCAACAGAAGAGCGCTGTGGACACTGGAGCGCCGTTACTTCCCGGACTGGCACCCTTTCGAGCTGTTTCGCATGGGGGGAGTGATTTTCACCGATGTAGGCAGAGCCTGGTTTGATGATGGTCGCAATAGCGGACCCGATGACGGCGTACTGACGGATGTGGGATTCGGCCTGAGGCTGGCCTCAAGCCGGATCGAAGTACAGCGAATGCTGCACCTGGACTTCGCCTTCCCGCTGGCGGGAGATGACAGCGTTGACCAGGTGCAGGTCTTGTTGCGGGGTCGTTCGCGATTCTAAGCGACAGTCATGTCACTTGATCCACTTGTCGCCCCAATGGGTGATGTCGTGCTTCTGCTCCACTTGCAGTGTGCGGGCGCCAGCGGCCGGCTCTGCTTCTTCCGCGGCAGCAATTTCCTCGTCAATCACTCGCGTTGAGAGTGACAGCCAACTGGTCACGAAGGCGGCAGCATCGCCGTTGATCTCAAGAGCGAGCTCGTCGACGTTGGTGATGTCGTCACAGGCTGAGTGATAACAGGGGTCGAAAGCAACGCCAGCCTCGCCACCGAACTTGGCCGCCTGCTCTTCGGTTTTCAGCACTTCCGCACCGGTAAACAGCCCGCCAAACGCAATGCCGTCCTCGAAGAACTGCGCGTAGTCTGAGCGGAAGCTGATTTGCGTGCCCTCTGAGGCGATTTCACGCAGGTTGAAGTACTTCTCGAACAGCGCCTCCGTGGCGGCTGATCCCGGAGGACCTGCCAGATCGAAGTCAGAACCATCGCCATCGTAGATAAAGTTGCCGAAGTTGGGCGAACCAATCATGTCGTAGTTCAGGTAGACCTTGATCTTGTCCTTCTCTTCCTGGGAAAGGCTGTTGACGTAGAACGTTGAGCCAACCAGGCCGGCCTCTTCCGCACCCCACCAGGCAAAGCGGACCTGATTACGGGGGTGAGCCCGTTTCATTTGCAGGGCCAGTTCAAGAAGCGCAGCGCTGCCGGAGCCATTGTCGTTGATACCAGCCCCTTCAAACACTGAATCCAGGTGAGCGCCCGTCATCACGACGTTGTCAGGGTTGCCCCGATTGGTTTCGGCAATCACGTTGGAGGTTTCGGTTTGCTCTCTCACCACGTTGGTCACGACTCTGAGCTGGAGGTCCTGCTGCTCAACCCAGCCAGCGCCAATGTCGTAGGTGGTGAACACGACGGGAACTCCCCCGGCGTAGTCATCGCCGAGCGTGGCGTTGATCAGGCCTTTGCGGTCTTCCGTGTTGCCCTGGTTGAAGATCACCACACCCGCGGCACCTGCATTGGCCGCGTTGGTTGCTTTCTGCCCGAAGGCGCAGGCTCCCCGTTGGATGACGGCGACCGATCCAGCGGGGAAGTCGGTAAAGTCCTCGGGTTCACAGCCACTGGTGGAGGTATTGTCGGGGCCGAGTTGAACGTCAACGGCAACGGCCATGCCCGTCACGTCGCCCGGCTCGGTCTGGGACAGGTAGGTAAAGTCCTCTTCCCAGACATAGTCAGTCGGAGTGGGTGCCGTGGCCTGCAGAATGCCGTCTCCGGTCGGGTAGAAGGCATTGAAAGGAAACTGCTGGATGGTTACGTCATAGCCCGCACTCTCCAGTGTGGTTTTAACGTAATCGACCGTCGCCTGGTATCCAGGTAAGCCGGCAGCGCGATTGCCATCATTGGCTTCAGCAATGCCGTATAACCGGTCCAGGTGGTATTGGATGTTGCTTGCCTGCATGCAGCGGGGCAGACCAAATGGCGTGCTATTGAGAATGCCAAAGCGACACTCAAACGGACTGATTCGATCCGGGCTCCAGAAATCGTTGAGTAAATCGCCGGTGGATTTCTGGCCTGGCGAGGCGTGTGCGGTTAATGCAAAGAAAAGGGATCCTAAAGCCATGGTGCGGCTTGCGGTGCTGATTTTCATTGTGATTCTCCAATCCTGGGAGTTTGTTGTTAGGTCCGCTTGTGGCGGACTTTCAGCGCGGGGAGGCCTGAATGGATGTTAAACAGGCGCCCGGGCATCACTACTTCCATCGATGCCTACCGCAAGACTAGTCGCGGATTTTTTGTCCATCCAGGCGGAAAACATTACAAAACGTTAGGTTTCGAGAGGTGCCGACGTGAGTGTTGGTCACGTCGGCGTTGGGAGGCAGGAAGGGCGCTCTTGCGGTGCGCTCAGAATCCGTAGGAGCGGGAAATGGTCTCCTTTTCGCCGGACTCAACCAGTGCCTGGTAACTTTTGTTCAGAGCCTGCAGGATCTCGGGGGCGGTGTCCTTGTGGACGGCGAGATACATTGGCGTTTCACGGAACACCAGAACGCGCTCGAGCCCGGTTACATCGGACGCATCAGCAGCCAGGTACGGGCCAGCCAGACCGTCAGCTACCCAGAGGTCAATCTGATCCTGGACCAGGCGGCGCGCATTCAGGCCGTTATTGCTGATTGCGGAAACGTCAAAGCCCTTGTCGATCAAAAAGTTGGTCATGACGTCGCCCTTGTACCCACCGATCTGATAGCTGTGGGCATCGTTCAGGGTGTTCAGTTCAATGGACGAACCGGGTTTGGCGAACAGTGTCCATTCGATGGAGGACAGTGGCCCCACCCAGTCGAAAAAAGGCGCTCGATCCTCTGTTTTGGATACGCAGTAGATGGCGTGGTCAGGATGCCGTTCGGCCCGGTTGAGGCCATAGCTGAGGTCCCGGAGTTTAATGCTGTAATCCAGCTCGGCTTTACCCAGAAGCGCCTTCACGACATCGGTACAAAGACCTGTGATGTCTGCTTCTGAATGGGCAAATGGCTGACCATTGGTGGTCATGTTATAAGGAGGGTATTGCTCTGTGTAGATCCGCAGTTCTTCTGCGGCAGTCGTACAACCTGCCGTTAACATCAGGGCCATTGTCAGCCCGAATTTTCCTTTCATGAACGCACTCCACATGTATGGTTACGGTATATACGGAGTGCGGCATGATATTGAAGAGGAATCCAGCGTGGCATGCTGGATTCCTCTTCTTTACATTTTGGCAATGTAGTGAAAGTGGTAGGTAATGCTGACGTTCTATCTGGCGTTTGTCCGGGCACGGTAGACGGAAGGTGTCTCTCCGAACCTCGCCTTGAATGCCCGGCTGAACTGGCTGGCGTCGTTGAAACCGCAGTTGAGGGCGATGGCAGTGATTTTACTTCCCGGTTGGCGGAGTAGGTCCCGGGCCCGGGTCAGGCGTTGTTCCTGAACGTATTGATAGGGTGCGCAGCCAAAGGTCGCCCGGAACAGGCGGGCAAAATGGTAAGGGCTCAGATTAACCCAGCCCGCCATGTCCGCGAGGGTCAACGTCCGGTCCAACTGCGCGTGAATACGTTCCTGTAGCAATCGGCGGTAACGCAGTGAGAGTTGTCCGGTAACAGAGGGAGTTGCCTGCTGTACGTTCGAGTGACGACTAACCACCTGTAGTAACAGCCACTGGGCCAGGTGATCCATCGCCATGGACTGACCGGGGGCGAGCCAGTCACTCAGTGCCAGTAACTGGCCCGCCTGGGCCAGAACCGGGTCCTGGGTGTGGTATCGCTCACTGAGTTCAACCCGGTCAGGCTCGCAGTCCCAGGTCTGTTCTGCGCAGCGGGCGATGTCCAGGTCATTGAAGTAGAGGTGGAAGAATTCAAATTGGCCGTCGATCTGCCAGGTGGATTGACTGCCGGCGGGAAACAGGCAAACAGCCCCCGGAAAGCCCTGGCTCACGGCCCGTCCGTTTACCACCCGCCTCGCTTTGTCGCCCTCGTTAATGTAAATGCTCAGGGCGTGATGGCGCGGTCGTTCGTAACGCACCTCGCCCTTGCGGTTCTGCCACTGTGCGAGGGCGCGGCCCTGGTCCAGCTCCATGAGCTTTTGAGGCGCCACGCCAGCGGCTCGCAGCGCGTCCACAATGTCGCGGCGTTCCCTGTGGGGATTCTTCGTTGAATCGGGTATCTGGGGTGAGCTGGTCTGCATATCGGGCCTCCGCAAGAATCATCCATGGTTGCGCAGGATCTGACAAGTTTTCCCCTTCGCGCTGTCATAAGATCGGCCACTAGATATATCAATGTGTCACTTATTAAAGGGAATGACTGTTATGCCGATTTCCGTGCACTACGGTTTGACGGTGCTGATCTGGGGCCTGACCTGGACGGCCATTCGCCTGCAGGTTGAGTCTGCGCCGGTGGATGTTTCGGTGTTCTATCGTTTTTTGATGGCTTCTGTTGTGGCTCTGGTGGTGCTTGCATTGCTTGGGCGCCTGCAGACGTTGACGCTCAAGCAGCATGGCTGGCTTTTTTTGCAGGGGCTGACGCTGTACAGCGTGAATTTCCTGCTCATATACCGTGCCGCCGAGTCCATGACCAGTGGGTTGCTGGCGGTGGTGTTTTCACTGGCGGCGCTGTTCAATGCCTTGAATGGCTGGCTATGGTTGCGGTTGAAGCCCACCGCCCGTCTGTATCCCGCGGTGGCGTTGGGGATTACTGGCGTGGCCCTGCTGTTCTGGCATGATCTGCAGCTTGGCAACGCCACCGGTGCCAGCATCCTGTTTGCGGCTGCCGGCACGTTCTGGTTTTCCATGGGGAACCTGGTGAGTATCAAGGTTCGGCTGGCGCAAATCCCCTTGTTGGTGGCGAATGCCTGGGCCATGGTTTACGGCGCTGTGATCCTCGGCGTCTGGTGTCTGTTGCAGGGAGTGGAGTGGGTGGTGCCAACCTCCGCGACCTTCTGGGGCGCAACGGTTTTCCTGGCGGTACCCGGCTCCATTATTGCGTTTTATTGCTACATCACTGTGATCCAGACCCTCGGTGCCGACCGGGCCGGCTATGCAACGGTGCTGTTTCCGGTGGTTGCCCTGAGTGTATCGACCTGGCTGGAAGGCTTTGAATGGACAACAACCGCCGTATTGGGTGCCCTACTGGCCATCCTGGGAAATTACGTGCTGTTTCGCCGAGTCAAATGATATCCCGTGGGGCCTCGGAAACCGCTACGTTGTATGGAGCTTCAGATGCGTCACCTTTTCCGAGAGACGGCTGGGTTCCGTGCCGAGGATGTCATCCAGTGAGGAAGGCCGATGGACCCAGAAGCCCTGGAGAAGATCCACGCCGATCTCCTTCAGTAACGACGCTGCATCCTCGGACTCGACGTACTCGGCCACCGTGATCATGTCCATGGTTCGGCCAATGTCATGAATGGCCCTGACCATTGCAAGGTCTGTTTTGCTGGTGACGATATCGCGAACAAACATCCCGTCGATCTTCAGGCAGGTAACTGGTAATCGGCGCAGGTAACCAAACGACGACAACCCTGAACCGAAGTCGTCCAGGGCAAAGCTGCACCCCATGTCGCTCAGGCGTTTCATAAAGGCCTGAACTTCCAGCAGGTTATGGACGGCGGCAGTTTCGGTGATTTCGAAGCAGATCTTGTTCGCTGGAACCCCGTAATGGTGGAACCTGCCAACCACAAAATCCGCGAAGTCTGTTTGATCGAACGAGCGACCAGACAGGTTGATGTGGCAGGCTTCCAAGGCACCAAGGTGTTCTGGGGCGGCGGACAGTTTTTCGAGTACATTCTCGATAACCCAGCGGTCGATTCTCGATGCCATGCCATAGCGCTCCGCAGGGGGTAGGAAAGCACTGGGAGGCACCACCGAACCATCCTGTGAGCGCATGCGAATCAGCACCTCGTATCGCAACCCCTTGCCCCGGCCCGTAGGCGGGGCAATTATCTGGCATTCAAGGAAAAAGCGGTTGTCCTGAAGCGCGGTCTGAATGCGGTTGTGCCATTCCATCTCGCCCTGCTGGGAGGCCATCTGCTTGTCGTCCATCGACATCACGCACACGCGGTTGCGGCCGCTGTCTTTGGCGGTGTAACAGGCAATGTCGGCGGCTTTCATCAGGGCGCTGATGCCCGCGCTTTCTGCGGTTATAGGCACCACGCCAATACTGCAACTGATGGTGTGGCTGGTTTGCTGCCAGGAGAACACCAGGTGGTCGAGAGAGGCCCGCACCTTTTCAGCCACATGATGGGCGGTGTCGAGGTCGCAGTTCTGAAGAATGATACCGAACTCGTCGCCGCCCAGTCTGGCCAGGATGTCCGCTTCGCGTAGATTCTTTGAAATGATGTCGGATACCTGGCGCAGAAGTTGGTCGCCCGCGTCATGGCCCGACGTGTCGTTCGCCAGCTTGAACTGGTCCAGGTCGATGTAGCAGAGGGCGTGTTGCTTTCCTCCGTTGCGGACGTGCCCGAGATGGCTGGCAAGCTGCTGCTCAAAGGCTCTTCGGTTTATCAGGCCGGTCAGGCTGTCATGGGTCGCCATGTAGCTCAATTCAGTCGACAGACGGTGAGACTCGGAAATGTCTTCCATAACCGTTGTGAAGTACGCTGAAGCGCTGGGCACATCCCACACGCGGGATACGGTGAGCCTGGCCCACAAGAAGTCATTGTCTTTTCGAACAATGCGATGCTCGGTCGTATAGCTGTCGATGTTACCGAAGCTGATATCCCGTCGTTCTTCCCGGGCAACGTCCCAGTCTTCCGGATGGACCAGCTCCCGATAGGGGCGATGCACAAGGTCATCGGGCCGGTAGCCAAGGATGTCGCAGGTCGCCTGATTGGCATTAACGATTCGGCCCTCGGTATCAATCTGGATGATACCGATGGCGGACTGCTCGAAGATCGAGCGGAAGTTCTGCTCGGTTCGATTGAGCAGTCTCACCAGCCGGAATCCCAGGAACCAGGACAGCAGCGCCACAAGAGTCAGGAACAATGCACTGACAACAGACAGGAAGCTGGCGGCCCAACGCGAGGCGTCTCCCATGGAAAGGCGGAATTCCCGGGCATTCACCTGCAGTTGCTGGTCAACAATCGCGAGCTTGTCTCGCAGGGCCTGCAGTTGCTCGCGATCCGGAGGTGCCGCCAACCACTCTCGTTCCATCGCGTTGCCGATCTGATCCAGTTCAAACAGCAGGTCATCGGCGCCCTCCCAGGCGGTTAACGCCCGCTCCAGTTGATCAAGCCACGAAAAAAGACGGATCAGCAGAATCATGCGGGTCAGGTCTTCTTCATGGTTGCCCCCTTGGAGAAAACCATGCCTGGCACGTTGCCAATCGAGCGTATCGGAGGTGATGGCGACGCGGGCGTGCAGATCGCCGATGGGAACCGCCAGCGCCTGCCTCGCCTTCGCAAGGTGCGAAAAATCACCAGATTCGGAAAACCGGTTGAGGTGGTGGACAGTATCGATCTGCGCTCGGGACCAGACGCTTTCGCCCCAGGTATAGGCAGTGATTGCCGACTGCACCTGCACCACGGCGACCATGAAACACACCGTCAGGATGATCGTGAGGCACAGTCCTGCCACCAGCGCAATCAGTTGTCTTTGAAGATTGGGTTGCTGTCCTTTGCGTCGCATGGCTGCCGGTACTCTCCATACATGGTGCAAAACAACATAAATGGCGCACCACAAATGGTGCCAGTAGGTGGCATTTTCTCAATGGGGCGTCGGCTTACAACGTATGCCCCAACAACCCCAGGACACCGAGGATGATCAGATAGCCCGCCACGATGTAGTTCAGCAGCTTTGGAAACACGAGTATGCCAATGCCCGCGCCCAGGCTGATCAGTGGCGCCAGTTCAAGGTGAAGTGTCATAAGCGTAATATCCTCGTCGAGTACGTTGGAGCGTGTTTTTTCTATCTTTCATCGTAGTCGGTAAGTCTGCACAGTGCATCCACGCACGCCTCGATCTGTGACTCGCTCGCACTCGCGAATCCCATCACCAGCCCGGTTAGCGCGGTTTTTCCGATGTAGTGCTCGCTGAGGGCCGTGCTGCCGAAGCCCAGGTCTCTCAGTTGCTGACTCAGGGCAAGGTCATCCACATTGCCTTTCAGAACCAAATGCATCCCGGCACTTTCCGCTATAGGGGCCAGCCTGCCGCCAAGCTTTTCGGTAACCCGCGCCTGAAAATGATGCCACTTATCACGATAGAGTTGGCGCATACGGCGCAGATGCCGTGTGAACTGGCCGCTGTCGATGAACTCGGCGATGGTTGCCTGGGTCAGTAACGGTGTCTCTCCGCCGCTGACACGCTTGGCCCAGAGGAAATGGTCGACGAGTGCCTCCGGTACGATCAGGTAGCCGACGCGTAGGGCTGGCAGCAGTGTCTTACTGAAGCTACCCACATAGAGAACGGGGGCGGTATCGAACATGCCCTGAATGGCTGCAAACGGTTTGTTATAGAAATGGAACTCGCTGTCGTAATCGTCTTCCACGATCCACGTCTGGTTTCGGCGCGCCCACTGTAGCAGTGCCATGCGCTGGGAGACATCGAGAATACCGCCCATGGGGTATTGGTGAGTCGGTGTGCAGAACAGCAGTTTGGCGTCGCCAAGGCTGTCCAGGACGCCGACATCCAGAACCTGTTGCTTGAGCGGTACGGGCAGCAGTGGGTTGCCGTGACGGCCAAGGGCGTATCGGGCGCCCCGGTAGCCGGGGTTCTCAACAAAGACCCTGTCACCGGGTTCTAACAACACGTCTGCAATCAGCGACAGCGCCTGTTGAGCCCCATTGGTCACGATCACTTGGTGTTCCTGGCAACGCACCCCGCGGGAAGCTCGTAAATAATCAGCAATGGCTCTGCGCAATGGCTGGTAACCCTGGGTTGTGTCATAGCCGCGAAGGCTTGTTCGGCTCTCCTGATGGTGCAGTATTCGGTTCCAACTGCGAATGGGGAAGGCGTTGATGTCGGGCAGCCCGGGCTGGAAGGGCAGGTTGGCGTCCTCCCCGAGCTTCAGGCGGCTGGCCGGAGCCGGCGGCAGTGGCGGCAAGGTCATGGCCTGCGTGGTTTGAATGGCTCCACCGGTGGGTTGGTTGATGGCCAGGTTGAGGTCTTGATGCACGAATACGCCCCGACCAGCCCGGCTTTGCAGGAAACCTTCGGCTTTCAACTGGTCGTAAACGGCATTGACGGTGTTGCGGCTGATACCCAGGTCTGCTGCCAGCTGACGGCTGGAGGGCAGTTGGCTTCCCGGCAGGTAACGTCGATGGATAATGCGTTGGGACAGGTGTTGATAAAGCTGTGTTTGCAGCGGTGTGGTGTGCTCGAACCGTATATCGTCAATCACTTTAACTGGTCCTATTGAAATATATAATCTGGATCTTTCCATGGTATCAGATGTTGCTTCTAATAAAGGCGTACTTTGCATAAGGAGCATACGATGTCTCGGAAGGAAATCACGGATATCCCTTTATCACTACCGTTATCACCGCCGTCATCACCGCTGTCTTGCTGTCCTCGCAGTCGGGTGAAGCGCGCGGCCAGGAGAGCCAGTTATGAGCGGGCGCCGGCTTACGCCCTGATCGATCGGTTAAAAACAGCGCATGTGGGTTTTGTTGAAGAAGGTGAGCCACGCATCATCCCGATCACGGCCTGGCGTCTTGCTGACGACCTTTACCTGCATACACTCAGCGGTGGCAGGTTGGCGCAGACGCTGGCATCGGG
Organism: Marinobacter sp. UBA2688; assembly: GCF_002352785.1. Lineage (NCBI taxonomy): Bacteria > Pseudomonadati > Pseudomonadota > Gammaproteobacteria > Pseudomonadales > Marinobacteraceae > Marinobacter > Marinobacter sp. UBA2688. The sequence goes on along the minus strand of NZ_DELU01000007.1, from coordinate 348,934 downwards.
ACAACAGTTGTGCATTTCATTTGCCGTGACAAACCAGTGGGTAATGACTAAGTCAGCGTTCCACCACAGTGCCAACTATGAATCGCTGGTGCTGTTCGGCAGGGCCTCGCCAGTGTCGGATGATCGTGAGTTCGACGCCGCGTTTCAGGCCATCATTAATCAGATTGAACCGGGCCGCTGGGAGCAGGTGCGTGCCCCCAATGCGAAGGAGCGGAAGGCGACGGCATTGTTCCGGATTCCGATCGAGGAGGGCGCGTTCAAAAGCCGGGATGGCGGTCCTGGAGAGGAACCCGAGGATATGGCGCTCCCGGTGTGGCACGGTGTGCTGCCCGCGTAAGGTGAGTGTAGGCGTTGATGCACCCCGATCGTTGGCCGGCAGGTTATGATTGGGGGTCATTCAAGGTAAACTGTGTTCACAATCGTTTCATTTACTTGCCAGATAACACAGGCAGCAACGCATGTCCGATGTTGATCCCCTGAAAGCCTTGTCCGATATTGCCAGTGATGCCCATACCCGCATCCAGGCTGCCCATGAGCACATCAACCCGGTGTTGGAAGTGCGCCGGGGCATGCGTGATTCGGGTATTCCTGCGGATGTCATGACCATTGACTGTCTGCGCACCCGTCGCCGCATAACGTTGATCCTGCACGACAACCAGCCAGGCGTGTTGTTGTATCAGTTCGTGACCATCGATGATGAAGTGGGTGATGAGTTCCAGGGCATGGCGTTGTCGGAGGTCAGTGCCCAAACGCTGGTGGACTGGATGCAGGATTATTTTGGATAAGCGGGCCCTTATGTCGGGCGCCTGACACACGAGGGGCAGCATGGAAGCATTATTGATTGTTCTGGCACTTGGTCTTGCCATACTCCTGCCGGTGGGCTCCGTGCTGGGTATTCTTGCGTTTTCCCGACGTCGTGATCAGTCGGAACGCCTTGAGTCCCTGAACCGGGAAGTGTCCCGTTTGCGCGAAGAAGTGACTTATCTAAAGCAACATTTGGGCGGAAAAGACCAAGGCCAGCCGGCCCCGGAGCTGGAGCTTGAACTCGACGAAGCCGTTGTCGAGGACACGCCAGCCCCTTCTGAATCAAGCCCCTCTTCTGACACAAGCCCCTTTCCTGACACAAGCTCCCCGGGAGCGGATGCGACGTCACGCGATAAATCTCGCTTTGTCCAGGCCCTGAAGGATAACTGGATGGTCTGGCTTGGTGGCCTGAGCGTTGGGTTGGCCGGTATTTTCATGGTCAGCCACTCCATCAACGCAGGAATGATCGGCCCATCGCAGCAATTGATGTTGGCGCTATTCAGCGGTCTTGCGTTGCATGCGGGAGCGGAGTACCTGCGTCGTCGCAACCGGGGTGCAAACGAAGTATTTGCGGCGCTAGCGGGTGGAGGCAGTATCACCCTCTATGCGGCATTGCTGGCGGGCGTTCACCATTACGGGCTGGTCGGCCCTACCGTGGGCCTGTTCGGGCTGGCCATTGTGTCTCTGGGTACCATGGTGCTGTCGCTGTTTCATGGCCCGTTGCTTGCTGTCATGGGGTTGAGTGGCGCCTATCTGGTGCCGTTATTGATCGGTGGCGATGATGGCAGCGTGGCTTTTGTGCTGTCTTACAGTTTCCTGATCACCGTCAGTTCGTTGATGTTGATGCGTTATGTCTATCGGGACTGGCTTTGGTACGCCACGTTATCCGGCGCGTTGCTGTGGTGGTTGGCCACGTCCAGCGGAGCCGCCGTCGGCGCATCAACAGCCTGGTACATCGCCGCCCTGTTTGTGGTATTTGCCATGGTTCCGGTTCGCGCAAAGCAGGCGTTGCCGTATTTACGGGAAGTCTTGATATCGCTGCTGGTTCTCTGGGCGCTATCGATGGTCGGGCAGGGTGATCGCCCGTTTTTCTGGAGCTGGCTTTTCATATTGCCGGCAGCAGCTCTGGTGCCGCAGAGTCGTGGAGCGTTCTGGTTCCTGCCCTGGGCCGCGGTGCTGGTCAGTGCGCTGGGGTGGCTCGGATACGTCGGGCGCAACGGCTCTGAGGTTACCTATGTTACGCAGATGGCGCCGGAGCATCAGGGTGGTTTGCTGTCCTACCTGATTGGGGCCGCCATACTCTCCACCGGGCTCGGATTATGGCACTGGGTTCGCCAGAATGATCGCCGCCGATGGGCCTCCTTTACACTGTTGTCGCCACTGGTTTGGGCGGTGCTGGGTTGGCTGTTAGTACACGGCTACCAGACGTCGTCCGCCTGGTCGGTTGCAATGTTGCTGGTTGGCGGCGTTTACGGCGTTCTCGCGTGGAAGCTCGAAAGCGTGCAGCGCTATCGAGTGGGCGTTGTCTGGGCAGTGATGGCGGCACACGTCAGCTATTCCCTGGCGGCGATAATGATTGTTCGTGAGGCGTCACTCACCCTCGCCCTGTCTGCTCAGTTTGTCAGCCTTACCTGGCTGGCGCGTCGTTATCAGATGCCCGAACTTCACCTGCTGTTGAAGGTGGCCCTGGCCCTGGTGGTGGCACGGCTGACGTTCAACCCCTGGCTACAGGATTACGATACCGGTCTCCATTGGTCACTCTGGAGCTATGGTGGGGCGACGTTGTTTGCCGGCATTGCTACCTGGCTGGCGGGGAAGGATCGTGCCATTCGTCCTTGGCTGGAGGGGGCAACCCTGCATCTACTGGTGCTGTTCCTGGGTGCCGAGATGCGTTACTGGCTTTACGATGGCGATATTTTTTCCCAGCAGTACAGCTTTACCGAGGCCGCAATCAACACACTGCTCTGGGGTGCACTGGGCGTGACCTATATGGTGCGTGCCGGGGCAAGTGAGTCACTGGCCTGGCTGTACCGGTTGTTCTCGCGGATACTGGTTGCGCTGTCGATGTTGAGTTATCTCGCTTTGGTGACGCTGCACAATCCCTGGTGGGGCGGCGGCCATATTGGTGATACACCGATCATCAATATGCTGCTTCCCGCCTACGGTGGTCCCATTCTGCTGGCGCTTGCGGTCAGCCGGTTTCCCTTGCTTGCGCCCCGGTTCTGGTCGTTGTGCGTGGCGTCTGCCGGTTTTCTGCTGTTTACCGCGCTGGAGATCCGGCAACTCTGGCAGGGGAGTGACATGGGGTTGTCGTTCGGTATGTCAGAGGGTGAGCTTTACAGCTATTCGGTTGTCAGCCTTTTGTACGCGATCGGCGCTATTGCCTACTCCGCCAAGCGTGACAATGCGGTGCTCTACAAGGCTGGTATGGCTCTGTTGGGACTGGTGATTGCCAAGATCTTTCTGGTCGATATGGCCGGCCTACAGGGGCTTTGGCGAGTGGCGGCGTTTATGGGGCTTGGGCTGGCGTTACTGGGACTGGCCTGGATGTATCGGAAAGCGCAGCCTTCAGCGGGTAATCATGCCCCCTCCGACTGATCAGGTGGGGCCGCGGGAGCGGCCCCACCCAGTTGTTTGCCGGTCGCTTACTTCGCTGTGATGGTTTTCATCACAAGCTTACCGTCTTTCTTGATGGGACCATCTTCCTTGGCGCCCAGGGTGTATTCGAAAATGCCCGTTTTCATGCCGCCGTCTTCGCTATGAAGCATCAACATCAGCATGTCACCGGATTTGACGTCTTCAGTCAAAATGGCGGCCACATCTGTGTTTTTACCCTTGCGAAGGGGCGCGTGTGCCACGACCGGGCCGGGCTTGCCACTTTCATCCGTGCGATGCACTACGAGCCAGCCATTTTCCTCGGCAACGACTTTTTTGGCAGTGACGGTGCCGTCCGCAACTGACTGATTGTCTCCCCAAACCCCGACTTTCATGTTGTCCATTGCCAATGCGGAACCAGAAGCCAGAGTTGCGGCTAGAAATGCGCTTGTCATCAAATGCTTCTTCATTGTGTTCTCCTTGCTTTCGGGTTGATCCCATCTTGATGTCTTGTTCGATGGGTGTAACTACAGCTACGGGATGTGATTCCCAAAAGTTTCAGCAAGGAAAAAAGAATCAGTGAGAAGGGTCGGATGTGCCATCAGCAACGGGATAAAGGTAGCCATGTATAGCCGGCCCGGTGGGCTGGCCAGTAGGTGAACCGCCTTCGGGCTCTACGCTGATACCGAAGGTGGCTTCCTTCAGTAGTTCAGGATCGTAGTCACGAAGGGCTGCACGCTCCAGCTCAAAGTTGTCGTTAAGTACGCCCAGGGAGCGCGGATTCGGACCAAGCGAATCGGCCTTTATCCACATCTGGTAGGATTTTCCCTGCATGGGTTTGGCCGTTACCGGACGAATCTGCATTTGACGGTTGTTGAGGTCTACCGAGAGCATGAAGGCCGGCTGCTGGTCATTCTGTTGGAACACGGCCACAAACGACTGCGGGCCCTGCTCTGGCGCAGGTTGGAATACGAGAACCGCAACCAGCACCATGGCAGCGGCTGACGCCAGGGCTGTACTCCACTGCCAACGCCGGAGGCGCTTGTGCAGGGAAATCACGTTGGATTTATCGAGGCTGTCAGTATCGACACCTGCCCGGCGCGTCTCGAGGGCATCGATATCTTGTTCAATCCGCTGATACAGCTCGGGGTCTGGCGTGACCGGCGTTACTTCATCAGCCAGTGCAGACAAACGCTGCTCCCAGGCAGAGATCATCTCGTCGAGATCCGGTTCGCTTTGCCGACGCACGGCCACAGTGGCCCGCTCCCGGGCATCCAGTGTGCCCAGGACGAACTCTGCTGCCAGCATGTCCAGATCGTCGCGGTCGGTCATGGTGTGAGACACCCTTTCAGTTGTTTCAGCGCCCGGTGTAGCCAGGTTTTGACAGTATTCACCGGTTGATCGAAATGCGTGGCCAGGTCTGCTCTGGACCAGCCGTTAAGATAGGCCAACCGCACCATGTCGCGGCGATCTTTTTCCAGCTCCTCCAGGCATAGGTTCAGTCGGTTCACGGTCTGCTGGCTTTCCACTTGTGATTGGGCATTGGGTTCTTTGCTGGCAAGCTGCTCCAGCTCATCTTCCGGTGCCTTGCGACTTGCCGGCTGCTTTCGCAGCTCGTCGATAGCACCGTTGCGGGCAATGGTGACCATCCAGGTAATCGCAGAGGCCTTGGACGCGTCGAACTGATCCGCTTTTCGCCAGATCTTGATATACGTATCGTGCACGACTTCCTCGGCCCAGCCCCGGTTATTCAAGATACGGGTGATGGTGCCAAGAAGTTTCGGCGCCGTTGCTTCATACAGTGTTGCAAACGCTGCGCGGTCTTTTGCGGCAACGCCCTTAAGAAGCTGGCTGAGTTGGTCGGGGGACTCTGACATGGATGGCGACTCCGCGCCTGATGGGGCGCGGCCAGTGGTGGATGAACTGAACGGTTCAGACATGCAGGAGTCGCCAACGGGTGTGTGAAAAGTTGCCTCGTGATACGCAGATTGCCGTGTTCGGGTTTATTTCGTCAAGCAAGTTTGTGTGTGAGCCCTTCACCAACGGTAGCGGACGCTGGCAACCACGCTGCGGGCTTCGCCGTAGTAGCACCAGTAATCACAGCTTGCGACGTATTCCCGGTCCGCAACATTGGTGACGTTCACCTGTGCCTGCCAGTTGCGGGTTACATCGTATTGGGCCATCAGGTCCAGAACCGTGTAAGAGGGAACATCGGTCGTGCCGTCGCGAGTAGAGCCCACATAGCGTGCGCCGCCGCCGATTTTCAGGCCTGGCACGTGGTCGACGAAACTGTAATCCAGCCAGGCTGACGCCATATGTCTAGGGATAAGCGGGGCTGCGCGTTCGCTGTTGTCGGTCTCGGTTTCCTTGATCGTGGCATCGCTGTACGTGTACGCGGCGGTCAGTTCCAGTTGGTCGGTCAGGTAGCTGACACTCTCCAGTTCAAAGCCAGCCGTGGTGCGCTCCCGGTCCTGGATCTGGAAACCGCTTTGGCTGGTGCCGAGGGAATTCTCTTCTTCGATCCGGTAAATCGCCGCTGTTACGTAGCCATCCAGATCGTCCGGAGCGATTTTGACGCCGGCCTCCAATTGCTTGCCTTTCCTTGGTTCGTAAAGGTCGCCAGTGCCATCAGTACCTGAAATAGGCTGAAATGATTCGGTGTAGGACACGTAGGGCGAGAATCCGTTGTCCGCCAGGTACATCACACCACCGGAGAGGGAGAATTCATCAGCATCGGCTTCCTGGCGTGTGCCGGCCGTACGATTAACGCTGTCGACTTCGGCCTGGTCAAAGCGACCACCGGCCAGGAACACCCAGCGATCATCCAGGCGCAGTTGATGTTGCAGGTAGTAGCCTGTCTGCTGCTTGTTGATGTCCTGTACGATCAGATCTGTGGCAGTGATTGGCGTGAAGTTGCCGTACTGCGGGTCGAACAGGTCGATAGGACCGCCAAACGGAGTAGATCCTCCAGCGCCGTTCTGTTTGCCCTCGTTTTCAAGATCCTGATAGTCCACCCCGAACAGCAACGTGTGTTCGGTGCGGTCGGTAAACCACTTGCCCACCAGGCGATTGTCTATTGTCCAGCTGTTGATCTCGCCGTCCCGGTAGACCAGATAGCGCTGACCTTCCCGCGGACCTGTCTGGAAGAAGATAAAGCTGCTGCGTAACAGCAGGTCTACCTGGCTGTAGCGGAAGTCCTGCTCGAAGGTCCAGGTGTCGTTTAGGCGATGACTCAGTGAATAGCCGATGGCTGACTGGGTGCGTTCGTTGGTGTCGTAGCCTGGCTCGCTGTAGTTGGTGGACGGGTCCACTTTGCCAAAAGGCGTGTCGTCTATGGTGCCAAATGGCAGCTTGAACGGATTGGTCGGAATGGCGTCGTCCTTCTGGATACTTGCCAATAAGGTGAGCTCGGTGCTATCAGACATCTCCCAGGTCAGGCTTGGGGCCAGGTAGTAGCGCTCGTTCTCGGTGAAATCCAGATCGCCTTCGTTATAGCGGTACAAGCCAACCAGACGGTAGCTGAGATCGTTTCGATCGCCGACGGGTCCGGACGTATCGACCCCAAGCTGGCGATGCTCATCGGTTCCTGCCTGCAGATTGATCTGGCCCTGAACAGTATCGGTAGGTCGCTTGCTGATGGCATTAATCACACCACCCGGAGGCGCTTCGCCGTACAGAATGGACGCAGGGCCTTTGAGCAGTTCTATGCGCTCCAGGCCAAAGGGCTCTGGCAGCCATTGATAGAACCCCTCGCGATAGATTCTCAGGCCGTCCTGATAAGTCGACTGGTCGAAACCACGTATCTTCAACCAGTCGGTATCGTTGTCCTCACCATACTGTCCCGAGAGCACTCCGGCACGGTAGCGGAAGGTTTCATCAAGCGCCTGCACGTTGCGCTCTTCCATTTCCTCCTGCTCCACCACCGAGCCGGGCCGGGGGGTTTCCATCAACGGGGCTTCCACTTTCAAAGCGGTTGCGGACACAACCAGCTCCTCCAGACTCGTTGGTTCGCTGTCATCGTCCTGCGCAGCCGCGATAGCTGGAACACAGATTGCCGAGCAGGTTGCCAAAAGGGTTAGTGTGCGCCTGATCGCCAGCGTGAGCTGGTGCGGGGTGGGAGACTGGGCCATCGAAAACCTCCGGAAAACGCTGGGAGAGAAATGAACGGATGTTCATGTTGGATGGCGGCAATCATATCAGCCGCATTAAATAATGCAAATCAATCTCATTATGATTAATAATTTCGGGTGGCATTCTCACTCGTAGGTCTGTGTTCGGCGGCATGTCGTGACGAGCTGAGGAAAGCACTTTTTTGAGTAGCAAATTCGGAGTTTTGCAAATAGAGTTAAGGTCTTATCAGTCTTTTCGATACAGCCTTCCAGGAGTATGCCCGTGTCTGAGTCAGAACAGTTTGCCAGTGATAATTACAGTGGCATTTGCCCGCAAGCCTGGTCCGCAATGGCCGAGGCGAATGGTTCTGACGAGCCGGCGTATGGGGAAGACCGCTGGACACAACGAGCCGCCGATGGGCTTCGGGGCCTATTCGATACCGACTGCGATGTCTTTTTTGTGTTCAACGGCACTGCCGCAAACTCACTGGCACTGGCATCCATGGGGCAGTCATTCCACAGTGTGATCTGCCACGAACTGGCGCACATCGAGACCGACGAGTGTGGCGGGCCGGAGTACGCTTCCAACGGTGCAAAACTGCTTTTGGGGCAGGGGCCGAACGGCAAGCTGACGCCAGAGAGTATTGAGCACCTGGTTACCAAACGCACGGATATCCACTACCCCAAACCCAAGGCCCTGAGCCTGACCCAGGCAACTGAGGTGGGTACTGTCTATTCTCCAGACGAGCTACGCGCGATCCGGCAAACGGCTGATCGTTTCAACTTGAATATCCATATGGACGGAGCTCGTTTCGCCAATGCCGTAGCGGCGCTGGATGTTCACCCTTCCGAGATTACCTGGAAAGCTGGCGTGGACGTACTGTGTTTCTCGGGCACCAAGAACGGCCTGGCTCTGGGGGAGGCCGTTGTGTTCTTCAATCGTGCGTTGGCAGAGGACTTCGAATGGCGCTGCAAGCAGGCGGGGCAATTGGCGTCAAAGATGCGCTACATTTCCGCGCCCTGGTGCGGGCTGCTTGAAGGTAATGTATGGCTGGAGAATGCCCGGCACGCGAATGCCTGCGCAGAGCGACTGGCGAAGGGCCTGGAAGGCTTGCCGGGTATCGGGCTCCGTTACCCCAGGCAAGTGAACGGCGTATTTGTAGAAATGCCTGACCCGGTGCAGGCGGCGCTGCGTGACAAAGGGTGGAAGTTCTACAATTTCATCGGCGGAAGTGCCCGTTTGATGTGCTCCTGGTCGACCACCCCGGAGCAGGTTGATCGCTTTCTGGCGGACTTGCGGGCGCTGGTGTCCTGATTTTGGTGTCGGGCCTCTCGCCAGCGTCGTCGCTTCATGATATATCAGCACCCTGTTTGTCCCACTTTAAATTCCGGAATCCGTAGCAATGCCAAAAGCAGGTGAAATCAAAAAGAATTCGGCGATCGAGTACGAAGGTGGTGTCTACTTCGTAAAAGATATTGAGCGTTCTGTCCCGCAGGGGCGTGCCGGTGGCAGCCTGTATCGCATGCGCCTTTACGACGTTGTAACCGGCTACAAGATCGACCAGACCTTCAAGGACTCCGATATGCTGAACCTGGCGGATCTGGTCCGTCGGCCAGCAACGTTCTCCTATTCGGATGGCGAGGAGTACGTCTTCATGGATAGCGAGGACTATACGCAGTACAGCCTGAATGGCGAGGCCATTGCCGATGAGCTGCTGTTCATCAACGAAGAGACTCAGGGCTTGATGGTGATTCTGGTGAGCGATGCGCCAGTGGCGCTGGATTTGCCCCCAACGGTGGACCTGCTGATCGAAGAAACCGACCCGTCGGTAAAGGGTGGCTCGGCCACTGCCCGCACCAAACCGGCCAGACTCACCACCGGCCTGGTGGTGCAGGTGCCCGAGCATATTTCCACGGGCGACCGCATTAAGGTCAATGTCGATGAGCGGCGGTTTCTGGGGCGGGTTTGATCCTCGGCTTACCCGATAGCGGGGCTTTCGGTGCCGTTGTGGCTCATAGCCCCGCGTCTTTCACATTCTCCATGACCACAAACGTGCTGGTCTGCAACACATGGGGCAGCGCCGATATCTGCTCCCCCAGCACTTGCCGGTATTCCGCCATGTTCCGCGTGCGTACTTTCAGCAGGTAGTCGAAGTTGCCGGCAATCATGTGGCATTGCTCTACCGCTGAAATCTGCTTCACCGAATGGTTAAAGGCCGCAAGGGCATTGCTGCTGGTGTCGTTCAGGGTGACCTGGGCAAAGGCAATATGACTCTGTCCGAGTTTGGTCTGATTGATCAGGGCTGTGTAACCCGTGATATAGCCCTGTTCTTCGAGGCGCCTCATACGGACCTGGCAGGGGGTTTTTGACAAACCAACACGTGACGCCAGTTCGGTGACGGTCACCCGTGCGTGTTTTTGCAGTTCGCGGATGATGGAGTGATCGATCCTGTCCAATTCGACCATAACTTATTTCTCGATATGGATATACGGCTATACAAAGCCAAGAATATAATCAAATTGCCTGCATTTTAAAACTTTATGGGCAAAGAGTCTTTCGTGAGTTGTCTATACTGGGGATGTTCCGTCATACATGCCCCAGTTGATATCCCCGGAGATCTCCGATGACCCATTCCGATTCCCCTCAAAAGCAAACCCTCCTGGAACAGCTCTCCGAGGCGTTGGAGGGTGAGGACTACGACCCGGACGATTCCGGCCATCTGCGTGATGTTGTGGCGACGATGCTGGAGGAGTCCCAGTCCTGGGACGACGCGTTGCACCGCCGTTTGACCGAGGTGTTGGGTAAAGCGGAAGGAAAGCGTTGGGCGGGGATGTTCAGCGGCGGGTTCCCTTCGAGTTACCGATCGAGATTCTCCGTCGCGGAGGCCGCTGGCGATATCCAGCAAATCCAGTCCATTGCCCTCAGTTCTGATGTGCCCATGAGGTTCTACACATCATCGGAGCAGGGAGAGCAGGAACTGAACTTCAAGCTCTACAGTCAGGGCAAGCCGGTGATTCTGTCAGATGTGATTCCGATCCTTGAGAATCTTGGCATGCGAGTGTTGGGGGAGCACCCGTATCGTATTCGGCGGCGTGACGGCGAGCAGTTCGGTGTCAGTGATTTTACCGTGGAATGTCATTCCCGCTGCCGTGGCGCAGATGTCGAAGCGGCCAAACCGCGACTTCAGGAAGGGTTCCGGGAAATCTGGAATGGTTTCGCTGAAAACGACGACTTCAACCAGTTGATGATGGCGGCGGGTCTGAATTGGCGTGAAGTCAGCCTGCTGCGAGCCTACTCCCGCTACATCAAGCAGTTGCGCTTCGGATTTAGCCAGCCCTTTATTGCCGACACCCTGGCCCGGCACCTGGATATCACGGCGTTGCTGGTCGCCCTCTTCAGCGCTCGTTTCGATCCTGTTTTGGGCAATCGGGAAACAGAATCCGAGCACATCGAGAACCGGATTCTTGGGGCTCTCGAAGCCGTAACTAGCCTTGACGACGACCGTATCCTCCGGCGGTTTTATGTACTGATCAAGGCCACCCTCAGAACCAACTATTTCCAACGCCAGGACACCGGCGAGTTCAAAGGCTATATCTCGCTTAAACTCGATCCTTCCAGCATCCCGGATATTCCCAAGCCATGCCCGCGTTTCGAGGTATTCGTGTGTTCCCCTCGGGTGGAAGGGGTTCACCTCAGGGGAGGCGCCGTGGCCCGTGGTGGTTTGCGCTGGTCCGACCGTAGCGAAGACTACCGCACAGAGATACTCGGGCTGGTGAAGGCCCAGCAGGTCAAGAATTCGGTCATCGTACCCGTGGGTGCCAAAGGGGGCTTTGTCGTCAAGCAGCCTCCGGAAGGCGGCTCACGCGAGGCGCTGAAAGAAGAGGGTATTGCCTGCTACCAGACATTCATCCGCGGTCTGCTGGACCTGACCGACAACCTGAATGAAGGCAGCGTAGTGCCACCGGTTGACGTGGTCCGTCACGACGCCGATGACACCTACCTGGTGGTGGCCGCCGACAAAGGCACGGCGACCTTCTCTGACATTGCGAACCGGCTTTCCGGGGAATACGGCTTCTGGCTTGGTGACGCTTTTGCCTCCGGCGGCAGTGAGGGGTACGACCATAAGAAAATGGGTATTACCGCGAAGGGCGCCTGGGAGTCGGTCAAACGTCATTTCCTTGAGAAAGGCATCGACACCCAGGCCGACGAATTCACCGTTGTGGGTATTGGCGACATGGGCGGGGACGTGTTTGGCAACGGTATGCTGCTGTCGGATCGCATTCGCCTTGTGGCAGCCTTCAATCACCTGCACATTTTTGTGGATCCGGAGCCGGATGCAGCGGCGTCGTTCGCCGAACGCAAGCGCCTGTTTGAAACACCGGGATCGAGTTGGGAGGACTACAGTGCAGAACTGATCAGCGAGGGTGGTGGTGTGTTCTCGCGGGCTGCCAAATGGATTCCCGTGTCGCCGCAGATGCAGGCACGCCTCGGCATCCGTGAAACCCGCCTGCCGCCCAATGAGTTGATCAGTGTGCTGTTGCAGGCCCCGGTGGACATGCTCTGGAATGGTGGTATCGGCACCTACGTGAAAGCGGCTGGCGAGACCCATGACGACGTCGGCGACAAGTCCAACGATGCCGTAAGGATAGACAGCCACCAGCTACAATGCGGGGTCCTTGGTGAGGGCGGAAACCTCGGTTTCACCCAGCTTGCTCGCATCGGTTTTGCCAGAACCGGTGGTGCCGCCAATACCGACTTTATTGATAATGCCGGTGGGGTGGACTGTTCGGACCATGAAGTAAACATCAAGATTCTGCTCAACGAGCGGGTGCGAAGCGGGAAGATGACGCTGAGGCAGCGTAACCAGATGCTCCGGGCAATGACTCCGGAAGTGTCGGAGCTGGTGCTGCGGAACAATTTCCGTCAGGCCATGGCTCTGAGCCTGGCCGCCACGGGGGCGGTTGCCACTACGGACGAGTACGAACGCCTGATGCGGCGGTTGGAGGCAGAGGGGAAACTTGATCGGTCCCTCGAATTTCTGCCCGACGACGAGGAACTCCGCTCGCGGCGAGAGCGTGCTTCGGGGCTGACTCGCCCTGAGCTTTCGGTGTTGATTTCCTACGCCAAGATTGAACTGAAGCAGGCGTTGCAGGCTGCTCCTATTGTTCACGACGATCGTTTCGCCAAGGCCCTGTATTCCGCTTTTCCCGGCTCGTTGCTCAAACGTTTTCCAGACGCGATCGATGCCCATCCCCTGCGCGGGGAAATCGCAGCAACGCAGATTGCCAACGATATGGTGAATCGCATGGGCATCAGTTGGGCGGACAAGCTGCGTAATGCCACCGGTGCCGACTGTGGCCGGATTGCCGCCGGCTACCTGATCTCCCTCCAGATCCATGACGTAGAGACCCAGTGGAAAGCGATTGAAGCGCTTGACGGGAAAATCAGTGCCGGCGTACAGGCGGAGTTGTTCAGCGATGTGATTCGACTGGTTACCCGCAGTACCAGCTGGTTGCTGCACAATCGCCGGGCTGACCTGGACCCGAAAGCCTGCATTGCCCACTATCAGCAGCCACTGGCGGAAGTGCTGGCATCGACAGAGAGTCTGAAGGCGGTAATTCCTGCAAGTCGGTGGCAGGAACGCTATGATAAATACTGTGAACACCGTGTTCCGGAGAAACTGGCAGCCTATGCTGCCTCTGCAGAAAGCCGCTATTGGCTGATGGATATCATCGAAATCGGCCGTCAGTTGGATCGGGATCTCGAGTCGGTGGCCTGGGTGTACTTCAGCTTGGGTGAAGGTCTCAAACTGACCTGGCTGGACCGTCAGATGCGTGCCTTCAAGGCCCGAGGGCACTGGCAGGTACTGGCGACGCTTCATTACAGGGACGAACTGGACCACCAGTTGCGGAATCTGACCGCGAGTGTACTGTCCTTCGCGTCCGAAGGGGGCGGATCGATGTCTCCTGAGCAGTCGCTTGAACGTTGGCGTGAAGACAAGCAGGCTCTGTTGAGCCGTTGGCAAAAGATGCTGGCTGATATGCAGGCCGCGAGTGACGTGGATTGTGCCGTGTTCTCGGTGGCCCACGGCGTGCTTCGGGAGCTGGCTGCAAAGGCAGCTTAGTCATCTGTCAGGGTGTTTTCGTCTGAAAATTAATCATTTCACAGGAAAAATGTAAATTTTAATTAACCAAAAAAGCCTGAACGTCGCGCTTGTATGGTTTTTACAGTCAAATAGTCTTTGTCGTTCCCGGTAGAATGCGGGAAAGATAAACAACTGAGAGGGTTCAACCATGAGACCGCAGCAATCAGAGACTCCCACACTGGTCGATAGCCGGCAGGCCATCCGCAATTATTACCTCGCGGACGAACACAAGGTGATTAGTGAGATGATTGCTGGCGCCCAGTTGACCCGGGCAGAGCGCGATGGAATCTCGGAGCGCGCCGCCGATCTGGTACGCAGCGTCCGCAAGAATGCCAAGTCCACCATTATGGAAAAATTCCTGGCGGAGTACGGCCTCACGACCAAGGAAGGCGTTGCACTGATGTGTCTGGCTGAGGCGTTGCTGCGTGTGCCGGACAATATGACCATTCACGAGCTGATCGAAGACAAGGTCACTTCTGGCGCCTGGGGTACTCACGTAGGCAAGGCGTCCTCAGCACTGATCAACACGGCGACCGTGGCGCTGTTGATGACCAGCAATCTATTGAAAGACTCTGAGCGACACAGCGTGGGTGACACGTTGCGTAAGCTGCTGAAGCGTTTCGGCGAGCCGGTCATTCGCACGGTTGCCGGTCAGGCCATGAAGGAAATGGGCCGTCAGTTCGTGTTGGGCCGTGATATCGACGAAGCCCAGGACGAAGCCAAAGAATACATGGAAAAGGGGTATACCTATTCCTATGACATGCTGGGTGAGGCTGCCCGCACCGATGAGGACGCCAAGCGCTATTTCGACTCCTACTCCAATGCCATTGATAGTATTGCCAAGGCCTGCAAAGGCGATGTGCGCAAGAATCCGGGTATCTCCGTCAAACTGTCCGCACTACTGGCCCGATACGAATATGGCAATAAAGAGCGGGTGATGAGCGAACTGCTACCCCGCGCCAAAGAGCTGGTAAAGAAGGCCGCAGCGGCCAATATGGGGTTCAATATTGATGCCGAGGAACAGGATCGGCTTGATCTGTCCCTTGACGTCATTGAAGCCCTGGTCGCGGACCCGGAACTGGCCGGTTGGGACGGTTTTGGTGTTGTGGTTCAGGCTTACGGCAAGCGTTCAGCCTTCGCGCTGGACTGGCTGTACGGGCTGGCTGAGAAGTACGACCGTCGCTTTATGGTGCGCCTGGTAAAAGGCGCGTACTGGGACGCCGAGATCAAACGCGCCCAGGTAATGGGCCTGAGCGGTTTCCCGGTATTCACCCGCAAGGCCTGCAGTGACGTTTCGTTCCTCTCCTGCGCAACCAAGCTGCTGAACATGACCGACCGGATCTATCCGCAGTTCGCCACCCACAATGCCCACTCGGTATCGGCGGTGCTCGAGTTGGCCAAATCCAAAGGCGTGGATAACTATGAGTTTCAGCGCCTGCACGGTATGGGTGAATCACTCCACAACGAAGTGTTGAAAACCAGTGGTGTGCCTTGCCGGATTTATGCCCCGGTTGGCCCCCATAAAGACCTGTTGGCGTATCTGGTACGTCGCCTGCTGGAAAATGGCGCCAACAGTTCCTTCGTGAACCAGATCGTGGACAAGAGCATTACGCCGGAAGAAATCGCCAAAGACCCGATAGACTCCGTTAAAGAGATGGGCAGTAATATCTCAAGCAAGGCGATCGTCCACCCCTTCAAGCTCTTCGGCGAACAGCGCAGAAACTCCAAGGGTTGGGACATCACCGATCCGGTGACGGTTGCGGAAATCAACGAAGGCCGGGACGCCTATCGTGACCATCGCTGGAAAGGCGGTCCGATCATCGCTGGCGAAGTATCCGGTGCGGAAGTGCAAATGGTCCGTAACCCCGCCGACGCGGAAGACACGGTTGGCCATGTGACGCAGGCGTCCGAGGAGGACGTGAACACAGCAATCACCGCAGCTCAGGAAGGCTTCAAGGCCTGGTCGGCCCGGTCCGCCGAAGAGCGGGCCGAGTGTCTTCGCAAGGTCGCTGACCTGTATGAGGAAAATGCCTACGAGCTGTTTGCGCTGGCCACCCGCGAAGCCGGTAAGTCGCTGCTGGATGGCGTCGCTGAGATTCGGGAGGCGGTGGACTTCGCCCAGTTCTATGCCAACGAAGGTATTCGCTACAAGGACAGCGGTGAGTCGCGCGGAGTCGTGGTGTGTATTTCGCCCTGGAACTTCCCGCTGGCGATCTTTACCGGCCAGATTCTTGCCAACCTGGTAGCAGGCAATGCTGTGTTGGCCAAGCCGGCCGAGCAGACCTCGCTATTGGCGGTAAGGGCCGTGGAGCTGATGCACCAGGCCGGTATTCCGGAAGATGTGATCCAGTTGCTGCCGGGCACCGGTGCGACGGTTGGCGGGGCGTTGACATCCGATTCGCGGGTCGCCGGCGTTTGCTTCACCGGCTCGACTGCGACGGCCCAGCGCATCGACAAGAAGATGAGCGAGAACATGGCCCCCGATGCCACCCTGGTGGCGGAAACCGGTGGTCTGAACGCCATGATCGTGGACTCCACGGCGCTGCCGGAACAGGTGGTGCGGGATGTTCTGGCGTCATCTTTCCAGAGCGCGGGCCAGCGCTGTTCTGCACTGCGCATGCTGTATGTGCAAAAAGACATTGCCGACCACCTGCTGGAAATGCTGTATGGCGCGATGGATGAATTGGGCATTGGTGATCCCTGGTTACTGTCCACCGATGTTGGCCCGGTCATCGATGAGACGGCCAGAAAAAAGATTGTCGACCACTGTGACAAATATGAAGCCAAGGGCCGGCTGATGAAGAAAATGACGGTGCCGGAGAAAGGCAACTTCGTGTCACCTGCGGTGATCAGTGTCAGCGGCATTGAAGAGCTGGAAGAGGAAATCTTCGGCCCGGTGCTGCATGTGGCCACATTCGCGGCCAAGGACCTGGACAAAGTCGTCGATAGCGTTAACGCCAAGGGCTATGGACTGACCTTCGGTGTTCACAGCCGGGTTGACCGCCGCGTCGAACGCATCGCCAGCCGTATCAAGGTGGGCAACACCTATGTTAACCGCAATCAGATCGGTGCCATTGTCGGCTCTCAGCCGTTCGGTGGTGAAGGTCTTTCCGGTACCGGCCCCAAGGCCGGCGGCCCGCAGTACGTGCGTCGTTTCCTGAAAGGCGAAACGGTTGAACGCCCGGCGGATGTCAGTGCCAAAGCGGTGGATATCAAGAAGCTTGAAGGGCTGATTGGCAAGGTAGTGGATGTGAAAGCGCCTGCGCCGGAGCCCAGAATTGAAGCCATGAAGCCTGTTTTCGGTGATGTGCCAGCACCGCTGGACGCCCATGCCGAGGAATTGCCGGGGCCAACGGGTGAGCTGAACCGCCTGAGCAATCATGCCCGGGGTGTGGTGCTCTGTCTTGGTCCGGACAAGGAAACCGCGTTGGAGCAGGCTGCAATGGCTCTGTCCCAGGGCAACAAGGTGGTTGTGGTTGCGCCGGGCACCCAGGATACGGTTGACCGTGCTGCCAAGGCCGGTTTGCCGATCGTGGGTATTGAGGGCCTGTTGGAGCCAGAGGCATTGTCCCAGGCGCGTGGTTTCCAGGCAGCCGTAAGCTGCGCTGAGCCGTCCTTGCTGAAGGAGTACCGTCAGGCCCTGGCGAAGCGGGAAGGTGCGCTGCTACCGCTGATCACCGAACACAGGCTAGACCAGAGGTTTGTGATTGAGCGCCACCTGTGTGTGGACACCACGGCGGCGGGTGGCAACGCCAGCCTGATTGCAGCATCCGAGTAACGACCTGTCACCTTGCAACGCCCAGGGAAGGGCGTTGCAAGGGTTTTGGTCAGGCAGAATCAGCGATCTCCCGGAATGCGTTGATCAGGGTGTCTGGCTCCTGCGCACCGGATATCAGGTACTTCTGGTTAATGATGTAAGCAGGAACTGCCGACACACCTGCCTGCTGATACTGTGCCTCTTCCTCCCGAACAGCCTCTGCATACTGGTCAGACGCCAGTACCTCGCGCGCTTGCGAGCCGTCCAGGCCAATCGTTTCCACACAGTGGATCAGCGTATCCGGATTGGAGATATTCTCGGCGCGTCCGAAATAGGCCTCGAAAAACGCCATTTTCATATCGGTCTGCCTGCCCTGCTCACCGGCCCACTTCACCAGCCTGTGGGCGTCAAAGGTGTTGCGAGTGTGACGTTCCTGTAGCTTCTCGAAGTTCAGTCCCAGCCCCTTGGCAATATCCATCATCTGCGCCTGATTGGCTCTCATCTCGTCCTCGCTACGGCCGTATTTGCGGCTCAGGGCGGGCAGGATGGGTTCGCCGTCACCGGATGGGTCCGGGTTCAGCTCAAAGGCATGCCATGCAACAGTGAAGTCCATGTCGTCTTTCAGGGCGTCCATCGCCTTTTCCAGGCGGGCATAACCAATGGCGCACCAGGGGCACGCAATATCGGAAACAATGTCGATGGCTATTGGGGTCATGGTGGCTCCTGTGTGTAAGGGCGAATAAGGGCAGGGTACCTGAAAGTTAAGCGGATGACTGCCCGTGCAGGCTCTTGGCCGTCCGGGCGCTCGGACACCTCTGTCCGGCGTTCCGGGCATATCGTTATTCGGAACAATCCCTGGGATGAGGGAAATCAGCAACCTGCAATCCTGGCACGTATCTTTCAGTTGCAACACTGCCGAACAATAAATCCAATAAAAGGAGCTCAAGATGTTCCAACTCATCGCACGTCAGGTGCGCGGTGGCACGCTATCGGCATTGCTGGCCTCCGCCGCCCTGATGATTCCTGCTCTTCCCGCGGTCGCGGGCCAGACAGATTCCTATACCCTGCCACAACAATCCTACAATCAGTCCAGGGCCCGTAACTACAAGGTGTACGTGCCCTCGAACGTGCAATCGCCTGCACCCATGGTGATGGCATTGCATGGTTGCAAACAGACCAACAACGACGTGCTCAATGACTGGGGGCTGAAAGCCGCAGCCGATGAGTACGGATTCATTCTGGTTGCCCCCTTCATTACCAGCTACGACGGGCTGCGTAATGAAAACTGTTGGGGCTTCTGGTTTGATCACCATCGCCATGAAGGCGCTGGCGAAGTGGAGGACCTGCACCAGATTGCACAGGCTGTTGAATCCAATTACACCATTGACGCCAATCGCCGTTATATCACCGGCCTGTCTTCCGGCGGTGCCATGGCAACCGTAGCCTCGGTGGCCCATAACGAATACTGGGCGGCGGCCGCGCCTGCCTCGGGCCTGCCGTACGGTGAGGATTCTGCGTCTGTCTCGTTGTCCGGACAGTGCCCCGGTAGTGCGACGTTTCACAGCGTATCGCGGGTATCCTCCGACATGCAGTCGGAGGTGGACGACCAGTATCCGATCCCGCTTATGGTGTTGCAGAACGAGAACGACTGTACCGTGCTGAGAGAGGCGGCTGATAACACCCGGGATGCGCACCTGCAGGTGTTTGGCGAGTCCGGGTTCCAGACCACGGGCCAGGCCTACGCCTCGTCAGTCGCCTGTTCACCCTATTATCAGAACAACCACAGCTGCGAGCACATCCGTTATACCCAGGATGGCACCAACGGAGCGCGTTCGGTGGTTGAAACCGTCTACCTGGACGGCCCCCTGTCGACCCCCAATACCCAGGATACCAATCATGGTCACTACTGGGTTGGCGGAGAGCATGGTAATAATGGCAAATGGTCCGTGAGGGTGGGGCCCAGCTATCCGGATATCATCTGGGATTTCTTTAACCGCCACAGCCGCGATGGAACCGAGCCCGAGGGTTTTCCGGTCATCACACTAATCGGCGATAACCCGATGACCGTGGCGATCAACACCACGTTTACCGATCCGGGTGCCACCGGGCAGGATGCCGAGGACGGTTCACTGACGGTAACGGCTGACTGCAGTGCGGTGGATACGTCAACGGTCGGAACCTACACCTGCGACTACAGTGCGACTGACAGCGACAGCAATACCACGACGAAAAGCCGTCAGGTCGAGGTGTATGACCCCAACGCACCTACCGAGACCTGCGAGCAGGCGACAGCGTCGCCCAATGCCCACATCTCGGCAAACCGGGCCTACGCTGGAGGTAACTCCAACCTGAGGGCCTATGCCAGTGGCGACGACATCGACATCGGGGGCTCCTTCGACACCTGGAGCAATGTCACCCTCTATGAGGGCGATCCGGGGCTCTGGTATACGTCCGAACCCAGCGCTTGCAGCGGAACCGGCGGAGGCGGTGATGGTGGTGGCTCCGGCGGCGATATCACCTGCCAGGACTGGAACGATACCCATCTCAACCATGATACCGCTGGCCGGGCGTACTATTCAGGGGGGTACTACACCACCGGTGGTAACGATTACCTGGGCGCGGTATCCGGCACCTACAGCTGGGTGAAGGAGACCGACAGCGGCGTCTTCGAAGCCGGCCAATGTAACTGATCGCCATCGAAGACAGGCGATCACAGGGGGCGGGAAACCGCCCCCTGTTTCGTTGTTATTCCAGAATAATTTCGCGGGTGGTGAGTGGTCGGAATTCCCCGGGCTTCAGCGTTGGGTCCAGTGTTATCGCGCCCATTTGTTCCCGGTGCAGGCTACTCACACGGTTGCCCGTTGCGTGGAACATACGCTTGATCTGATGATAGCGGCCTTCGTAGATCGTTACCCTGGATTCGTTGGCAGACAGTGGTTCCAGGCGCGCAGGAGAGGTGGTCAGTTGTTCGTATTCGAACCAGATTCCTTGTGCGAAGCGCTCTATGGCATCGGTTGAAACCGGTTCGACCGTGGTGACCCGATAGACTTTGGGGAGCTTTACCCTGGGCTCCGTAACCCTTCGTGACCAGGTTCCGTCATTGGTCAGTATCAACAAACCGGTGCTGGCGCGGTCAAGCCTGCCGGCAATGTGAAGGTCTTTTCGCAGTTCCGGGTCGATCAGCTCCATTACGGTTTTGTGAATCTTGTCCGCCGTGGCACTGAGGTATCCGGCCGGTTTGTTCAGCATCAGGTAGTGGGCCCGGTCCCCGTGCTGGATAACCCTGCCGTTGCAGGCTACAGTGCTGAAACGGTCGACTTCCCGGGCTGTCTCCCTGCAGATACAACCGTCCACTGTAACCGTTCCGGCCGCGACCAGGGCGTTGGCCTGCTTGCGGCTGACACCGTTTTGATTACTGAGAATTCGGGAAAGCTTCATAGTGGCAATGTTATAGTCTTTCCGACTTTCTCCGTGATTCCCAAACCTGGGTGATGATAACACCGTGGCTCAACGATCCGTGATCCAAAAATCCCTGCGCGCGCTTGCCTGGTTACTGGTGGGCTTTTTGCTGCTGATAATCGCATTGATTGTCCTGCTACGGTTCGTGAATCCGCCGACGTCCACCTTCATGCTGGGGCATCTGTTTTCCGGTTCCAGCCACGAGCTCAGACAGGAGTGGGTTAGCCTGGACGAGATATCACCCTGGGTACCGTTGGCAGTGGTGGCCAGTGAGGATCAACGCTTTCCGTACCATCAGGGGGTGGATTTCAGCGCCATTCGCAAGGCACTTGCGGAATACCGTGCGGGCCAGGGTTTGCGGGGCGCCAGCACCATCACCCAGCAGACGGCAAAAAACCTGTTCCTGTGGAACGGACGCAGTTTCGTGCGCAAGTCGTTGGAGGCCGGACTGGCGCTCGGTATCGACGCTATCTGGCCGAAGCGTCGGATCATGGAGGTGTACCTGAATATCGCCGAATTCGGCCATGGGATCTACGGTGTTGAGGCTGCCAGTTGGGCCTTTTTCGGCATCCCCGCCAGCCGGCTGTCGCAAACCCAGGCAGCACGGCTTGCTGCGGTTCTTCCCAATCCGAAAGTGCTCAGTGCCGCCAGCCCCTCCTCCTATGTATGGGAGAGGGTGGCCTGGATTCGTGGGCAGATGGCTCAGCTGTCCGGGTTGCATTATCTGCGTGGTCTGTATAATTAAGAGTTCGGTTTCTCTCAACGTAAGAGTCTGTCTGTGATGTCACTGAACCTGGCCCTGCTGTCCGCGTTTATCCCGACGTTTTTTGTGGTGTCCATTACGCCGGGCATGTGTATGACCCTGGCGCTGTCCCTTGGTATTACCATTGGCGTGAAGCGGGCGTTGTGGATGATGGCCGGAGAATTGGTTGGTGTGGCCGTAGTGGCGACTGCAGCGGCGGTGGGTGTGGCAACCTTCATGTTGAAGTACCCGACGGCCTTCGACGTATTCAAGGTTGTAGGCGGCGCCTACCTTGCCTGGCTGGGCATCCAGATGTGGCAGTCCCGGGGCAAAATGGCCATGCCGGAGGAGGATTCGCAACCGGTGGAGAGTTCAAGGGTGCAATTGGCGCTCCAGGGGTTTGTGACCGCTATTGCCAACCCGAAGGGCTGGGCGTTTTTCATTGCGCTATTGCCGCCGTTTATCGACAGTAAACTGCCAATGGCGCCACAACTCACGGTTCTCATCCTGATCATACTGGCCCTGGAGTTCCTCTGCCTACAGCTCTACGCCCACGGTGGAAAGACTCTGCGCAAGGCTCTAAAGCAAGGCGGTGGTGTTCGCACGGTTAACCGTGTGGCGGGCAGTCTGATGATGCTGGTGGGCGCCTGGCTGGCGTTCGGTTAGGCCGGTCAGTTACTGGCGTAGCGCTGATGAAGGATTCCAACCCGCTCCACATAGGCGCGGGTTTCCGCGTAGGGTGGTATGCCGCCATGGCGCCCGACGGCCCCCGGGCCGGCATTGTAGGCGGCCGTTGCCAGCTTGATGTCACCGTCGAAGCGCTTGAGCATACGGGCCAGGTAATTGACTCCACCGCGAATATTCTCCGGGGCCACCATGGCATTGCGAACACCCAGCTCCTCTGCGGTGGCAGGCATTAACTGCATCAGCCCCTGGGCTCCCTTGGGCGACAGGGCTTTGTCATTAAACGCCGATTCCGCATGGATGACAGCCCGAACCAGAGCGGGGTCAACGTTGAACTCCCTGGCGGCCGTCTTGATTTCATCCCGGTAGGGCGACAGGAACAGCGGTGTGGTGCGCCAATTCACGTTGGAATCCGGATCGCAGGCGTAGCAGTGGAACCGGATGACACTGAAATTCGAGCTGGCGGGCTGGATACCACTGTAGGCAACCACGCCATTGTCGTCAGTGTAGCGGTAAACCACTTCATCCTTTGTTGACGCACGCTTGTCGCCAATGCCCTTGACGTTGGTGTACTCCACGGTACCGTCGGGGTGCACAATACGCTTGATACTGTCCGCCGATACGGGCGCAACGAAAGCCAGTAGCAGAAATGCCAGCGAGGAAGTGAGAAGGGTTTTGCCGCTTATCATCGTTGACTCTTGGAGTGCATGATCAAGAACGCCGCCTGCATTCGTAAATAACAACCGTAAGGCGGATTATACGGCGTTAATTGCCTGAAGAAACCGCAATGTTTGTCGGAAAAGTGTTACTTTTCTCAATATAGCCGGTCAATTCTCATTGTTGGCGACATCCTGGAGATTCTGTGCCTTTGAATACGTCCCGCAGCAACCTTGTACTCATCGGAATGCCCGGCAGCGGCAAAAGTACGGTTGGGGTGCTGTTGGCAAAACAGCTTGGCCTGGGGTTTATCGATACGGACCTGCTGATTCAGGAGGAAGCAGGTCGCACCTTGCAGGACATTGTCGACGGGGATGGCTATCAGGCACTAAGGCGAATTGAGGAGCAGGTATTGCTGAGGCTGGATGTGCGGCGTCAGGTGATATCCACGGGCGGCAGCGCCGTCTACAGCGAACCTGCGATGAGCCACCTGAAAGCTGATGGTCTCGTGGTGTTTCTTGATATTCCGCTGGAGGTGGTCATTGCGAGGATAGGGGATTACAGCGCCCGTGGCATCTCCCGACGACCGGATCAGTCGCTGGAACAGCTGTTTTGGGAACGTTTTGAGCTTTACTCGCGGGCTGCGGACGTGGCAGTCAATTGTGTTGGTAAGAGTCAGGAAGACGTTTGCGACGACATATCGGCGGTGATGTTGCAGATGCCGGCGACACGTTAAAAACATGCCGCCGGACGCGAAGACTTCTAGGGTTTCGGTCCTTTGCCCCGAAGCGCGTTGGCCACCAGTGAAATAACCAGCAGAACCAGAAAGATAAAGAACAGAATTTTCGCAAACCCTGCGGCTGTCCCCGCGATACCACCAAAACCAAGTACGCCGGCGATTACCGCGACGATCAGGCATACAATAGCCCAATAGAGCATAGTATTTCTCCTGTTGTGTAACGTCACCTTCAAAGTGGCACATGGGCCTGAAAGCCACAAATAGTGGAAGTCCGAAAACGCTTCGCAAGAGAATGATTTGTGCTGCAAACGATTGTTTTGTTGGTCTAATTACCTTTATTGTCGGTTGATTAAGCTTTGCTAAGGTGCGGTTTTACGACAAAAGTTGTTACTGTCTACCAAATAATATCGGGAGAATTTCAATGCTCTTCAAACAACTCGGTTATTCTCTGGCTTTCGTTCTTGCACTTGGCATGTCCGGTTCCCTGCAGGCGGAATCGTCCGGGGATTCTTCGGTTGAGTCGCTGAAAAAAGAAACCCGCGAGCTTGGCCAGGCGTTGCAGGAGTTCGGTGCGGACCAGAAAGCAGAGGCGGAAACAGCCATTGAAAATACGCTCTCAGCTCTCGACAAGCGCATAGACACGCTACAGCAGGAACTGGATCAGAACTGGGACGACATGAGTGACACGGCCCGGGAACGGTCAAGGAAAAGCCTTGAGTCACTGCAGGAGCAGCGGCAACGCGTCCAGCAATGGTATGACGAGCTGCAGGCCAGTTCATCCTCCGCCTGGGAACGTGCCAAGCAGGGCTTCTCCAACGCCTACGACGCTTTATCAGAACAGTGGAATGAAACCGAGCGCAAACTGATGGACGACTCGGACAAGAAGAACGACAGCATCTAGACGGCGTTTCGGAATTGCACCGGCCATACAGACCCGCCCTGAACATCTGTACTGGTTGTTAATTCCGTTTACTGTATCTGTTTTGTTTGTCAGTCACAGGTTACAGTGGGCAGACTCACATTCGTCTGCCTCTCGGTTAACCGTATGCCCCCGATTTTCTATTCGTTTTTTGTGCCGGCGCTCTTTGTTTGGCTGTGGAGCACGGGCTTCATTGGCGCCAAGTATGGTTTACCCTTCGCTGAGCCGTTTACGCTCCTGCTGATACGCATGCTGTTTACGCTGGTACTGCTCAGCGTACTCGCCTGGATAATGAAAACCCGCTGGCCTGGTTGGCGTGGTGCCGGTCATCTGGCGGTTACCGGCCTGCTGGTGCATGGCTGTTATCTGGGCGGGGTTTACTACGCGATTCAGGGGGGCATGCCGTCGGGAATCGTGTCGCTTATTGTCGGCCTGCAGCCGCTGGTAACGTCGGCCGTGGCCATTCTGGTGCTGAAGGAAAGTGTCTCGAGCCGGCAATGGCTGGGCCTGGCACTGGGCCTGGTCGGTGTAACACTGGTGTTGCTGGAAAAGTTCGGCGGTGGTGCTTCTGCTTCCGATTTCCCGCTTTGGACTCTGCTTTGGGCTGCGCTGTCCCTGGGCGGCATATCCTTGGGCACGGTGTACCAGAAACGTAACGGCACCCAGTCGGATCTCGTCGCAGGTACGTTCATTCAGTACAGTGCTGCGGCAACGTTTTTCGCCGTTGGTGCCTTTGCGTTTGAAACCCGTGAGGTGGTGTGGGCTCAGCCGTTGATCTGGTCGATGGTCTGGCTGGTGTTCGGTGTTTCCATCGGGGCGATTCTGCTGTTGATGTGGCTTATCAGGCGCGGTGCTGCCTCACAGGTGGCCAGTCTTTTCTATCTGGTGCCACCTGTCACTGCGCTGGAAGCATACTGGCTCTTTGATGAAAGGTTGGGCGTGCTTGCGATGATTGGGGGTGTTATCTCCATCACCGGGGTTGCCCTGGTGGTAACGCAGCAGCGAAAACAGGCGGCCTAGTTCCAGGGGTCTACCCGGAACAGGGTACCCAGGCCGGATTGCGGGGTCAGTTTGCCGCACAGCCTCAGCCCCTCCCAGAAGCTGACCTGATTAGCGGTCAGTACCGGCTTGCCCG
>NZ_DELU01000007.1:250083-323111 GCF_002352785.1 Marinobacter sp. UBA2688 | reverse complement strand
AGTACCGGCTTGCCCGCCGCTGCCTCCAGGTCTTCCAGCCAGGCGGCGGAATGCAATGCGGTATCGGGAATCAATAGCGCATCTGCGTCCGGGTGGTCATTGTCCGTCACGAACCTCAATACGGCCTCTTTCTCCAGCGTGCCCACCTCCGCTGCGGTAATAATGCCGCGGCAGTTTATGTGCACCACTTCGATATCGAAGTGCTCCAGAAACGTTTTGAACAGCAGGGCTATGTCCCGCGGGTAGGTAGCCGCGATGGCGACCCGCCTGGCGTTGATGGCGGTAACCGCCCTGGCGAATGCCATGGCCGTGGTAGAGGCCGGGATATGAAGCAGATTTTCGAGCGTCTCGATCTGTTCCCCTATACCGTCGATGCCACGAACGAAACTGGCACTGGTGGAGGTCCATAAAACGGCTTCCATATCCGCACTTTCAAGGTGTGCGGCTCCTTCCGTAAGGCGCGCCGGGCTTCCCATTTCGGTGAGTGCGTCAACGGTATGTGCATCTACATCGAACGCCGTATGTACGACTCTCACCTCAGCCGGTGGTGAGATCATTCCGGCCAGACGTGGGTAGTCATCCTCGGCAGCGTGTCCAGGATAAAGAAAGGCGAGGCGGGGACCCGGTGTGTTCTTGTCCATGCCTGAACAGTATTAGAGTTCAGGCAGTGTTGGCAACAGGATTGCGGGATGTCAGAAGGTGGTGTCCAGTACGGTGCCCATTTTTTTCTGACCCAGTGCATTGTCGAACGACGTTCCGTGCCACGCTGGATGACCGGCAATCATCACCATGGGCACCACACCGTCGGTGCGGTTAACCAGTTGCTCGTGCTGAAATGCCTCACGGTACTGACGTTGCACCGTATTGTTGTGGTCCATGCGGCGCAGGGCTGACGGGTCTACCAAGATAAGGTCGGCCTGATCGCCCACTTCGATGCCGCCCCCTTTGACGCCAAATACACGAGCGGGGTCCCGGGTGAGACGGCGTACCATATACGCTACATCTATATCGCCGCCGTCAGAGGCCAGTTTCAGGGCTCTGAGGTTGCCGTCGTAAAAGGCCATGTTGGTGAGATGGGCACCACTGTCATTGAAGCCCGGCAGAAGTTGTCGGTCCATCAGCAGGTTGCGGACAACGCGTTCGTTCCGATTTGCAGACACGGTATACCAGCTCAGATCACGGTCGAACGCCCGCAGCATCGCCAGCACGAAATCGCCTTCGTCTTTCACCCCTGAGAAGTGGTCTTTCAGCAGGGCCCGTTCCGCATCGCTGCCTTCGAGTGGTTTTCCTGCGTTGGCGGCATTCACCCGAGCGAAGACATCGGCAAAGGTATGGCCTTGCCATTCTCTCAGGGGGCATACGTCGATGGTCATATCCGCCAGGGTACGGTTGAAAGCGTAGTCCTCCAGGCGTACCAGCCGTTTGAGGCGCTTGAGGCCAAAACCGGTTTTGCCGCTCATCCACATGGCTTTGAACGACGCGATATAGGCTGGATCGTTGAGGATGTTCAGCCGGCCTTCACGGTCCTCCAGTTCGGTCTCATTGAGAATACGCAGTTCCTCGATCTCCTCGGAGAGCGGCGTTACGGCGCCGTCGGACCATACCTTGAAGGGGGCGGCCAGGGCCTGCAGGTGGAAGTCACCCCGCAAAAGTCGGGAATTGAGAACCCGGGCCAGCAATCTCGCCAGCCGCACGATCTTGCGGTTGCTTTGCACATCCAGGGCAGCCACCACCGTTGTTCTGAGTGGTTTGCCGTGGAGTAGGCCACAACTGAGCAGAAAGGTCTTGATGGTGCCCATGGTGCTGTCTTTCGGTGGCGTGGCCTGCCAGACACCGCCCTTGCGCCGCACCACGTCCGTCAGCCGTTTGATTTCCGGGTATTTGGCGAACTGCGTGGGTATGGTCTTGCGGGTATTGGGCTGGTTGGCCAGGTAGTGGAACGGCAGGGCATCGGTGGAGAATCCGGCATAGCCGTCATCCATGGCCTGCTCCAGCAATGCCTCCATGGCCTTGAGTTCGTCTTCCGTGGGGTCACGGGAAATGCTGGCGTCAAACCCCATGACCTCAATCCGCAACATTGAGTGCGGCACCATGGTGACCAGATTCGGGCCCAGGCTAAGTCTGTTCAGATGCTGGATGTATTCCTTCGGGTTCTTCCAGTCCACTCGATCGGCGGTCGCCCGCAGGACGTCCTTGGGAATGTTCTCCACTCGAGCGTAACAGTCCACAATCGGGTCTGCACCGTCCTTGCGCTGTGCGCCAAACGCCAGCCCCAGGCTACAGTTGGCAATGACAACCGTGGTGGTGCCATGGCGCACGGATTCGGGCAGGCCAGGGGCAACCTCCAGCTCCAGGTCGTAGTGGGTATGAATGTCAAACAACCCTGGCATGGCCCAGCGTTCAGTGGCATCGATGACCTTGTGCGCTTTTTGCGGATCAAGGTCCGGCCCTCGTGCTGCGACCCTGCCATCTGCGATGGCGATGTCTTCGCGGACCGGTAATTCGCCAATACCGTCGAAGACCTTGGCACCCTGGATCAGATAGTCCCAGACTGTATCGGGTGTGGTATCGCTCATGCGTGCCTCATGGTTTGTTGTTATGGTTCTCCCTAGAAGCCAGACGGGGTGCTAGGGCCTGATCTCGGTGGTGCTACCGGCCGGATTGGCGGGCTCATCCTTGGCTATAACATAGATGGCGCCGAGCACGATGGCCAGGGCTGCGATCAGAACGCCGGCGGCGCCGATAATCATTTTGGGCCTGGAGCTCTGAAGGCTCCCGCATTCCGGGCATTTAGGCGTTTCGGTGGGAAGGCTGGCTCCGCAGTTGGAGCATTGGGTCTTTGCCATGTTGTCTGTCCTCTTGGTGATGACGGGTCACAGGCATAGGGTGACATGTACCGAGTTAAGGCCAGAAAGCATTGGGGATAAATCCGTAGTGACCCTGAGTCAGAGCGCAAATACCGCCACAAGGGCGGTGAATACTGCCAGGGTGCCCACGATCACCAGGAATTGCATCCAGTGGAACCGCGGCTTTTGCTGAACGTTCAGTTCGGTTTCCAGGTGCTCCCTGAGCAGTTGGGTATTCCGGACATTGGCCTTCCAGGCGAAGTCGAAGACGTCGCCAATGACCGGAACAAGGCCGCCGAAAAAGTCGATCAGCATGTTCCTGACCATTTGCTGTTTGACCCGGGGGCTGGCTCCGGCACGGTGCGCTTCCAGGAGTACGTAGCAGGACATGAGCAGCCCGGCCAGGTCGCCGAGTACCGGAACAAGGCCGATGATGGGTTCCAGCCCGATCCGAAAGCGCGTGAAGGGTATGCCAATAGCGTTATCGGCCATCTGACTGAATCGGTTCAGGCGGGCCAGAGCTGCCTGTTTCTCTTCCTGGCTTACGGGCGTTGACATCCCATCAATCCCAGGATTTTTCCTTGAGCCGATAGAACTCCTCGACCACGGCATCCATGGCACCGGCGTCATAGTCACGAAGGCCACTGACCACAAGCTTTTTGGAAACCTCGCCGGCAACGTTGCCGTCTGAGATCAGCCGGTAGTCCAGTGAGACATTGCCACGCTTTCCGTCCGGCTTCAGCTCCGCGTTATGGAGTTCAAGGTCGGGGCTTGGCGCATCAAGCGTATCCAGGGCCAGGCTCATGCTTTGATACATGATCATTGGCCGGTCCGGATTGAACATCACGCCAGCATTTTCCATCAGCGGTTTGAGCGTATGGGGGAAGTTCTTGCCGGACGCGGCCACGTAGCAGCGAGTGAAGTTCTCAATCACGGTGTCATCGTGAGTCCGCTCACCACTGCGTTCCACCTCGATGTAGACCTTGTCATTCTGATCGTAGACGCGAATCAGGCCGTCGTCGTCCTCGCGGAAGTCCAGTGGAACATTTTCGCCGAGCAGGCTGCGAAAATGGAAGGTCATCTGTCGGGACAGGCCGAAGTGTGACAATAGCAGGGCAAACAACAGGTCTCCGGGAACACAGAAACGCCGGGCATCCGGATTGTGGATCGGATTAAAATCACCGGCCACTTCCTTGGCAAATCGACTGGCCTGGGTCGCGCTGATCAGTACGAGTCCGTTCTGGGTGGCGTGGTAGCGTTCAAGAAACATGCGTTGCCTTTTCGTTTTCGCAAATAGAGATGCCATGATAGTGGCCTGAAACGTCCTTTGCAGCAAGACACTACGAAACCAATGTCTAAGGCCTGGACGTAAATAAATGGTTTCGCTATGTCGCCCGGCGATGATGGCGGCCGGTTTGCATGTACACCTGAGTGCTCAGGCTGTGGGTACCCCGTCGGTATGGCCGAGTGATCGATCGGGCGAGACTTCATTTCGAACCAGTTGCTTCAGTTCCCGGATGTCGGGGAAGCCTTGCTGTTCCTTACGTGACCAGATGCGTTTGCCATTGACGTGAATTTCAAAAATTCCGCCTGTGCCCGGTATCAGGGTCAGTTCGTTCAGCTCCTCTTCAAAGGTGCTCAACAGTTCCTGTGCCATCCAGGCGGATCGAAGCATCCACTTGCAGCCCGTACAGTACGTGATTCTTACGCTGTTTGGCATGGGTGGTCTCCCGTTGATTCGGTGATTGTGGTGTTTCAGGCCTTTGCGGTGGCCCCCAGACTATCCATCCGCCGGGGTTTTGCAATACAGAATCCCTGCCCGAAATCTACCTGGATCTCTTTAAGCAGCTCCAATGTCTCCATATCTTCCACATATTCGGCGATGGTTTTCATGTCGAGGAAATGACACAACTCGGTGATGGATCGAACCAATGCGTAGTTGGTCAGGTTAATGGCCATGTCACGGACGAATATGCCGTCCACCTTGACGTAGTCCACCGGTAGTTTTTGCAGGTAGGCGTAGGAGGACAGGCCGGTTCCGAAGTCGTCCAGTGCAAACCGGCACCCAAGCCGCTTCATCTCGGTCATGAAATCGGCGGCGTAATGCAGGTTGGCAACGGCGGACGTCTCGGTGACTTCGAAACAGATCTGATGGGTGAGGGCGTTGTGCTGCTTCATCCTCGTTTCCAGGGCGAACAGAAAGGCGTCGTCACTCAATGATGCGCCGGAGAGGTTGATGTTGAACGTATGGATGCTCTCCATGGCGCCTGGGTGTCCTTCCATCCAGTCTATTGCTTCGTCAATCACCCAAAGGTCAACACGGGAACTCCGGCGGAACTGTTCCGCGGCCTCAATGTAACTTTGTGGGGAAATTTCCTGGCCGGAGGAGTTCTGAAGGCCTAGCAGCAGTTCGTACATGTCACCGTTGCTGGCATCAGTCAGGGGAAGGATCCGCTGTGCTCTCAGGTACAGGCTGCCATCGCGTATGCTGCGGTCAATTTCGGGTACCCACTGGGGGCCCGAGGTGGGCACTTGCTGGGATTGGTCCCGAACCAGTTCAACGCTGTTTCCGCCTTTCTTCTTGGCGGATTTGAGCGCCAGGTTGGCCTGGTTCATCAGTTCGCCGGCAGAGCGTAGGGTGTCTTCGAAAGGGCACACGCTCGCACTCAGGGTGGCGGAGAATTCGGTGTCGTCAACGGTATGTGACTCGGTTCGAAAGGCGTCACGCAGCCGTTCGGAGAAATCCAGTCCTTCCTCCACCGGCATCTTTTGGGCCAGCAGTGCGAATTCGTTACCTCCCAGTCGACCGATGCAGTGATCGCCGGAGTGTCCCGAAGCCTGATCCTGAAGCAGGGAGGCAAACCGTTTCAGGAGCTCGTCGCCGACGCCGGTGCCATAGGTGGCATTGATCACACTGAATTCGTCGATGTCGAACACCATCAGGGTATGACTACCGGGTTTGCCGTCCATTACGGACAGGGCCTGGGCCAACTGCTTCTCGAAATCATGCCGGTGAAGACATCCCGTGAGGGCGTCGTGAGTGGCTTCGAAGTTGAGCTTGCTGTAGACCCCCTGAACGATGTCGAACAGGCTCTGGTCGACAAAGGGAATGTCTCCCTGCTTGACGAGCCACGCGTCACCGCGGGCCAGTCTCGACACGAATTCGGAATATTGATAACTCACCTCACCCAGTCCCTGGGGCGAAAGGAACACAAAGCGAAAGACATCCTTGCCGCCCCAGACCAGTCGCATGCGCCGTTTTTCACCATTGTCGAGGACAATCTCAACCCAATCGCCCACGCCAATTTCCTGGGCACGCCGGGCCCAGCGGGTGTCAACTGACTCCGTAGAGGCCTCCGCTTCCTCCAGCTGGCAGGAACCCGGGGGATAGGCGTCGAGGGTTACTGTTTCGGTCGATACCTGCTGATGCAATTCCCGGGTCAGCCTCGCCACCACATCGCGGACTGGCGACACTTCGCCAACCGTACGTAGTTCCCTGTCGATAAGCTGGATCAACGCGTCGCTTTCCAACTCCCGCTCAAATGCGAGATCCTTGCTGGTTTCTCCGCCCGATAGCCAGAGGCGGATCTGCTCAACGATGTTAATGAAACTTGTGGCGGTTTGGCTCTCAGCGCCTTCCCGCAATACCGCCAGTACGATCAACTGCTCCCAGCCTGCGTTCAAAAGATCAAGCAGTACTGTTGGCACGGCTTTATCCGCCAGGATCATGTTCAGGCGTCGCTGCACGCCGAGCCGCGTCTGCCGCAGGCGTTCCTTGCCTTCCAGGGTCTTGGCGATACGTTCGGAGTTCCTCAGGAACGATTGTTCCTGGCGTTCTACCAGGCCCTGCAACCGGGTACCGATGGACCTGTAAAACGCTTCATCCCGTTCTTCCGTCTGGATGAGTTCGTCGATAATTCCCGTCACCGTCTGTTCCAGGTTGCGGCTTGAACTCCGCTCGGCCAGGCAGAGGCGCATAAGATCGTTGACGATGGTCCTGGCCGGGTGGTTGTCGCGGTCCAGGAATTCAGAGGTCTCGAGCAGGACCTCCAGAACCGGAAGTCTCAACTGTTCAAGCTGTTCCCTCAGCGTTCTGTTCAGCCCCTGTTCATGCTCCAGTGGGGCGAACAGACGATCCACGAGGGTGACTTTGTCCCACGTACCGTCATCAAGTGCCTGTTCCAGGTCCGGATTGGAGGATGCCAGATTTCGAATGGCCTCCTCCATGCTGGGGCCCGGCTCGCCCAGCACCTTGCGCAGATCGTCTCTGTGCGGTCGCAGTTCGGCGGTAAACTGTGGGTTGGTGCGTGGCCAGGTATCCCGCAGGTTACCCGGATCCTGTTGCAGGCTCATCAGTCGCAGTAACGAACGCCCAGGGGCAGAGGCGGGTGCCGCGGGGGGCGTGGAATCTACCACCGATGCTTCAGGATGGGGCGTCTCCGTTGGTGCTTCCCGGGCCTTATTGGATTCCCTCAGTGACCAGTTGGAAGGCAAGCTGGTCAGATCGAGCGCCAGCAGGCCCGCTGCACGAAGGTCGCGGTTCAGCGACTCTGCGGCTCGGGGCCAGAGGTCATCCAGCACGGTCTCGAAAGCAAGGTAGAGCGTGCCGCGATGCTGTCGGGCAATACCGAGTCGATCAATGGCGAATTGCAGACAGGTGCACAGTGACAGTGGTGAAAGAGGGTTGCTGCGGTCGCTGATATCGCAGGAAAAAAGCTGGTTGAGCAACTGGCTGAGCACGAACAGCGTATTGGTGTGTTTGCTGGCGAGCTCGGATGCCACCATTTGGAGTTCCAGCCAGTCCTCAAAAACATGCTGCTCCACGACCCTGAGTTCGCCGTTTTGGCTGTCGTTGTCCTTACTCGGGTTGAGCTGGTGGTCGAACGCTTGGAACTGCAGCGTAAAATCCCGGTATATCTGCTCCCCCCGACTGTTGAAGATGAAGCGCATGTCCTTCAGACGGGTGATCTCACGCACTTCCGCCGCTTGTTCAAGGTCGTTCCCGATACCCTCGCAGGCGTGGTCGATGAAGTCGGCTACCAGGGTGCCCAGCAGGCGCCGGGTGTGTTTTTGGTAGGTATCTCGCAACGACGGCAAGCTGGCGGAGGGTGGGGTGAGCTGATCGGGAATCCTTTGTGGTAAGCGTCGCAGATATTCAATGGTTTCCGCGTCGTGGGGATCACTGGTCATCCGCACACTGTCCCCAGCGGCAGCTTGTAGACCACCACTCACACGCGTGGGGTGATTGCCGTCAAACAGAAATAGTTCGGCGGGAGTGTGGTCCGACCCATTCAGGTGTTGTATCAGACCAGGCGAAGTGAGGTTCGCCAGTGTCAGTTGGGCGCCGTCGTCGCCGGACGAGGCCGCGACCAGTTCACATCCACAAGGAATAAAACCGCGAACAACGATGAGAGCGTTTTGACGGAGGCCGGTGATACGGGTCTGGCTTTCTGTCATAAACGGGGTCCCTGGGCAGGCCGGCTGCCAACAATTCCATAAACATGCATTCAGATTTTACACTTCTTCACACCTCACGGTAGACCAGTTTCAGCGGAAAATCTGTTTATTCCGATGGATAAAGGTATTGACGGGTGTATTGGCATTATTGCTCAAAGTGACTAGCCTAAACTACCAATACCCCTACCCATTGCGACGAGGACAAAAGCATGCCAGCCAAACCAGGCCCAGAAATGACCGGCCCGTTGAAGTTCATTAGACCGGTCTTGCAAGGCCTCCTTATGCTGGCGGTGTTGTCGTCGGCCGTTGCTGACGAGAAGCTGTATATCTTCACCGAGAACTACCCACCCTATAACGCGTCAACCACGGGGCAGGGCTTCGCCCATAATGAAGACGATATCACCGGTATCTGTACCGATATGGTTAAAACCATGATGGAGCGGGTGGACTACGAATACGTCATGAAGATGCGGGACTGGAGCCGTGCCTACGAATGGGTCCAGGGGCGGGAGAACCATGCTCTGTTCTGCACCGCCAGAACCGAGGAGCGGGAAGACGAGTTTCAGTGGGTCGGCCCGCTGGCGTCGATCAAGTGGACCCTGTTTGCCGCGCCCGATTCCAACATCCAGTTGGAGTCCCTCGAAGGTGCCCGGCAGTACAAGATTGCCGGGTACAAGGGCGACGTCATGTCGGACTATCTGGTGAGTGAGGGGTTTGATCTGGTCATGAATGTGTCCGGTGAGCAGAATCCTCGACGTTTGGTGCTGGGCCAGGCCGACCTTTGGGTGACAGATGGTCTCGTGGGGCCTCTGGTGGCGGAGGAAGAGCACGACATCACTGGCCTGAAACCGGTTCTCGTTTTCCGTGAGACGCCGATGTACCTGGCGGTCAGCAACGAAACGGCCCCGGCCATTGTGGAGGACCTTCAGGCAGCGCTTGATGAAGCGCGAGACAGCGGCGCCCTGGACAGTATCGCTCAACGCTACGAGCCTTGAGCGGTGGTAACAAATCCTTAACGCAACCAGTGGGGTTGTGGACAGCAGTAATGGCAAGCTTGTGCTAGCTTTTAACGTGTTTCCCGACGAATGCGGTGGCGTTAATGAGCAATCCCAAGCATACCCTTTTCTGGATGACGCTGTTCCTGGTGGTCGTTGTGGTGGTTTGTGCATTGATCCACAAACCATTGCAGGCCGCGTTTATGGCGAACTGGGTGTTCAACCTGTTAATTGTTTGTGTGCTGCTGGTTGGCATTGCCATCACCTATCGCCAGGTGTTTGTGCTGTTTCCGGAATTGCGCTGGATTGCGCAGTTCCGCACCGGCAACGCCGGGCTCTCCGTATTGCAGGAACCCCGTCTTCTGAAGCCGCTGGCGCGACAGTTGGATGACGACTCCAAGCGTGACCGCTTCTCGTTGTCCACCATGTCGTTGCGTACGGTACTGGATGGCATCCACAGCCGCATGGACGAACAGCGCGAAATCACCCGCTATTTCATCAGTCTTCTCATCTTCCTGGGATTGCTGGGCACCTTCTGGGGCCTGCTTGGAACCATCAATTCCGTAGGCGCCGTCATTGTAAACCTGGATATGAGCCAGGAGGACTTTGGCAAGGTGTTTGCCGGCCTGCAGTCTGGGCTGCTGGAGCCCCTGGAAGGCATGGGAACGGCGTTCAGCTCGTCGCTGCTGGGGCTTGGTGGCTCCTTGGTCCTGGGTTTTCTGGATATCCAGGCGGGCCACGCCCAGAACCGGTTTTACGACGGCCTGGAGGAATGGCTGACTGGTGTAACCAACCTCGTGGACCGGGTTGACGATGATCCGCGATAGCAGGCCAGCCCCATGATCGGTTCCCGGCGTCGAACCCGCAGCAGCATCAACGTATGGCCCGGATACGTCGATGCGTTGTCGGCACTGCTGATGTTGATCATCTTCATGCTGCTGATTTACGTGGTCAGCCAGCTGTACCTGTCGCAAACCCTCTCGGATCGGGATTCGGAACTGGCCAGGCTCAATAGCCGCTTGCAGGAAATTTCCCGGTTGCTTGGTCTTGAGCAGGAAGAGACCGCCGCCCTGGAAAACGAGATGGCTGCGGTCCAGAACCGCTTCAGCGAAAGCCTCGCGCTGAACGATACACTTCGTGAGGAGCTGGAGGAGGAGAAGGCCCGGCGGTTGGAGCAACAATACAATGCCGAGGCCCAGGCCCTGCGGGTTGAAGATCTTGGCAAGGCCGTCGCCAGGGCGGAGTCGGAGTTGGAGGATGAAGAGCAACTGACGGCTTCCCAGCGCGCAATCATCCAGCAGCTTTCGAACCAGATTGCTGCGCTGCAGGATCAGCTCGGCCGCATCACCGCTGCGTTGCGTTTACAGGAGGACCTCACCGCCGAGAAGGAAGCCGAACTTGAAGAGGTGGGAAAGCGCCTGAATACATTGCTTGCCGAACGAGTCAATGAACTGGAACGCTATCAGTCGGAGTTCTTCGCCAGGCTGCGGGATATTCTGCAGGATAACGAGAACATCCGCATTGTCGGCGATCGCTTCCTGTTACCTTCGGAATTGCTGTTTGCCTCCGGCTCCGCCAGCCTTGGGCAGGAGGGTCAACAGGAGCTGGACAAGCTGGCAGAAGTGCTGCTGGACGTGGTGGACGCCATTCCCGAGGATATCGACTGGATTCTGCGCATCGACGGCCACACCGACCGGATTCCCATCAATACCGAAGCGTTTCCCTCGAACTGGGAACTCTCCACGGCCAGGGCAGTCGCCGTCGTGCGCTACCTTGCCTCTGCAGGCGTTCCCCAGAACCGCATGGTAGCTGCCGGTTTCGGGGAATTTTTCCCGGTTGCTTCGGGCGGTTCTGCCGAGGCGCTGCGACAGAACCGACGTATCGAGATCAAGCTGACAGACCGTTAAACGCTAGAGGCTGTGTCAGCCTGTCCGCCCGAAGAAACGTTCGAAGAACCCGGTTTCCCGCACGTCGGGAATGGGCAGGTCGGCGTTATCCTCAAGCGCCTTGCGCCAGAACCGCTCGGGGTCATCGAGGTGGGCAACTTTTTCCCGTTCCTGTGTGCTGTAGGAATTGTGGTCTCCACTGAGCCCGTGTTCCATGAGTTCCTGTTCCCAGAGATACAGGGCGCAGCGAACAACGCGAAGCAGCTTGTTATAGCTGTCCCTGCTGATGGTAATGGCCAGTTCGGCGGTCAGGTTGATATGCGCCTGAAGCGTGGCCATTTCCTCTTTGTCGAAAACAATACGGTGGCCCGTGCCTTTCTTGCAGGCCATACAGGTTTTTTCCAGGGATTTGATGCCTTCTGGCATGTCCCGATGGCCGAAGTCCTGCTTCTGCTTGTCGTCGACCGGGGCGGGGATCCAGCCATACTGGGGTGAGCGGGCCACGATATGGCCGGGAACATCGCGCCGGTAGGGCGGGAGTTCCGAAGTATCACTGTAGCCGTCAAACTCGATTCGCATCCACGACGCCATCGTCCGGTGGCGCAACATCATGGCCAGGGTGATGGCTGAGGGCATGATCTCCTCAAGTGATTCTCCGTCGTCCCGGAGCCGTTCGTCCAGATGATCAACTGCTGCTGACATGGCTGTTCTCCATTTACCACGGGCAGAAGGGCCCACCTCCTGCCTGGCTGTTGTTCTTGTCGGAAATTCTGTCCGGCGGCTTTACCGGAAGCATTGATTAAAAACTAGGCGCTTTCTGTCATTTCTTCCGTTGTAGAAAAGTAGCCAGTTTGTTACTGGAAGTAAGGGCTTCCCGGCAGGTATGCTCATACACCTTTGTATTCGCGAACCTGGCTCCCGGAACCTCGATACCTCTATGTCTGACTTGGCGTTGTACCAGTATGTCCTGATTGGCCTGATTTTTATCTGGAGCGGGTTTGTCCGTTCCGGGCTGGGATTCGGCGGGGCGGTGCTTTCACTGCCTTTCCTGCTGCTGGTGCTGGACGACCCGCTGGTGTTCCTGCCCATCATTGCAGTGCACCTGTTGGTGTTTTCCTCCCTGACCATCTGGATGAATAATCGCAAGTCGTCGGGTACGGGTGATGATGGCGCGGCGGTCGTGGGTACGGTCGATTGGCATTATCTCTGGCGGATTCTGGCGATCATGATCGTGCCCAAGCTGATCGGGGTGTTCGGACTGATCACACTGCCGTCAGAGATCATGAGCACGATTATCTTTGTGATCGTGTCCCTGTACTCCATCTCCTACATCCTTGACCGGCCTTTTCGCAGCGGCAGCCGGACTGTGGACGCGGTGTTTCTGATGGTGGGCGGCTACATCAGTGGTACGTCCCTGATTGGTGCCCCGCTGATTATTGCCGTTGTGGCGCAGCATCTGCCGAAAGAGCGCCTGCGGGACACCCTGTTCGCACTCTGGTTCATCCTGGTGGTGATCAAAATGGCGGCGTTTATCTGGGTGGGCGTCGACCTGCAGCTGATCCACCACCTGTGGCTGTTACCCTGCGCTGCCATTGGTCATGTCATCGGGCTTTACGTTCACGACCGCATGCTGAAGGCGGAAACACCGATCTTCTTCCGGGTGCTGGGCGTTGTGCTGTTGATCGTCAGCAGCATCGGTATGGCGAGGGTGTTGTTTCCCGGCTAACCCAGCGTGGCGTCAAGGAACATCATGATGACGAAGCCGCCCAGAAGCGAGAAGGTGGCCAGGGTCTTGAAGCGGCCACGATGGGTCTCGGGGATGATCTCATCACTGATAATGAACAGCATGGCACCGGCCGCGAAGCCGAGGGTCCACGGCATGATGGGTTCTGCCAGCCATACCATGGTGCTGCCGAAAAGCCCGCCAACGGGCTCGAGCAGCCCGGTCAGCACCGCGATCCCGAAGGATTTCAGGCGTGAGTGCTCGATGGCCAGCAGGGAGACGGCCACGGCCAGGCCTTCGGGGATGTTCTGAAGCCCAATGCCCACCGCCAGGGCCACCCCATTACCGATGTCACCACCGGCAAACCCGACGCCAACGGCCATGCCTTCAGGGAAGTTGTGCAGGGCAATGGCGATGATGAACAGCCATATCCGGCGCATACGTGCGCTGTCAGGGCCTTCCCGGCCCAGGGTGAAGTGTTCGTGGGGTAGCCGCTGATGAATGCTGAAGAGTAGGCCTGCGCCCATGAGAAGGCCGGCGATAACCATCAACGCGGCGCTCCAGGTAGCGCCGGTGAGCTCCTCGCCGTATTCGATGCCCGGGAGTAGTAGCGAGAAGAACGACGCCGCCAGCATGACCCCCGCAGCTGCGCTGAGCATGCCGTCCTGCAGCTGTGGCGTGAGCTTTCTGACCAGGAATACACCCAGGGCGCCGACACCTGTCCCAAGGCCTGCCAGCAGGCTGGCAATCGACCCCAGCCAGACAACATTGACATCTTCCAGCATCGGTCTCCCTTAGTTCGTCGGTGGCGGCGTTACAGCGCCGTTAAACCTTGACCATGTTGATGGCAAGTTCCGCTACCATGGCTTATACCTTAGTACGTCAAAAATCCAAAACAGACCCAGGAAGACGGTATGCAATGGTTTACTGGTTGATGGCCAACCCCAACGCCGGGGAAAAGGACAATCGTGGCGCTGAGTTCTGGCGAAATTACCTGGAAAGTGCGGGCATTGTCGATATCCGGGATTGCAGTCTTGACGATAAGAGCTGGACCGAAGAGGTGGGCCCCAGGGACTTCATCCTCGCGGCTGGAGGCGATGGCTCAGTAAATGCGGCGGCCGGTTTTTGTCTCGATACCGGCGCTACCCTCGCGGTTCTGCCTTCCGGGACCGCCAATGATTTTGCCCGCAACCTGGGGCTGCCTGACGATCCCCAGCATGTTTGCAATCTGGTCTCGGCAGGACGGACCCGTATGCTGGACGTAGCCACCACCGATAACGGTCTGTTTCTGAACGCGGCTCATATCGGACTCGGCACATTGCCGGTTCGAGAGTCGTCGGCGGACGCCAAACGACTTCTCGGTCGCTTCAGCTATGGCGTAGCGTTGCTGCAGAAACTGCGGGTGTATCGGGGTTTCCATGGCCTCATCGAAACCGAGAAGGGAACCGTAGCCGGGCGATGGCTGACCATTGCGGTGTCCTCCGGTGCCTTTTTCGGCGGTGGCAACGAGATTCCCCAGGCGTCGGCAGGGGATGGTCAATTGGATGTCGTGGCCGTGAGGCCGCGTTCGCTGTTCCAGCTTTTCATGACTTTTTTGACGGTGCGGTTGAGCCGTAACTCTCCGAAACGAACCAGCACAGTGGTTCACCTCAAAAGCCCGACCGTGTCGATCACCACCCGTTCGCGCCGAACGGTCACCATGGATGGGGACATCGCCGGCGATACACCACTTCGTGCTCAATGCAGGCCAGCCTGCCTGAAGGTCATCTGTGAGGAACTGGTAACGACCTGAAGGCTTTGTCCTTCAGGTTCGGCTGTCCGTGCTCTCGAAAATCTTGTCCGCCGAGGCGGCAACAAAGCCACTGTAGAGCTCTCCGTCAGGCTTGGCATAGCGACGTGCGAACTCGTAGAAGCAGCTTGGTATGGCCGCCGTCTGATCCGTAAACCGGACGTCGGCGCGGTCCGCCATGGTGGAAGATTGTTCCAGCAGCTCTTCCGGAGAGCCTTTGATCTCACCTCCGGAACTGTTCACACGGTAACCGTTGTCTTTGAGGGTCTGATTGATTTCAGCCACGGTTTTGAATCGGCTGAGATGATTGATGCTCACCGTAAAGTGGTTGGCCCGATAACCCCAAGCCGCTACCCAGGCCGCGTATTCACTTTCCTCCAGCAGGGTCTGGTAGGTGGCGTGGTCGACATCCCAGTGACGACCGGAATAGAGAAAGTCGTCCCGGGTGACGGCGGTAGGGTCCATCTGGCTCACCAGGCCTTCCACAATGGATTGCAGCGACCCGGAACACTGATCAACCAGCAATTCGGAAATGAACACCTTGGGGGCAGTCGGATCTGGATGCTCGTAGTGTTTTGCGTACAGTTTCTTGGCGTCGAAGTGATAGTCGCCGCCTTCGTGATATCCCAGCGCCAGGAAGTGCGCGGCCAGTTTGTCCAGGTTTACCTTCTCGATGTTGAAGGTACGCAGGGCAATGTGGTCATTCACAATTTCGCCGCCCTGGGTGTCATCCAGCAACCGGTGGATATCCTGTGCCGAGGGTGTCACCTCGCAGTAATTGTCCCAAAGGTGGCGGAACAAAGTATCTCTATCGGTGTGCATGGATGGCCTCCTGTTGTTGGCGCAGTGGAATGGCTGTGGTCGCAGCTCCGCTCTGTGCGGCTGCAAGTTCCATGAAACGGACTTCTCCATCGTTGCGCAGATTAAGCGACTTTGCCAGTGCTGCCGGTACCTGCAGGAGATTGTGAGCAGGCAGGTATCGGGCAGCACTGGTGACGGTGGCGCGGAAATTCGCCGTTTCGGTATTGGTGATGGCCAACAGTCGGCCCTGGCCACCCCGGTTCCATTCCTCGAGCGTCGGTCGCACATCATCAACAATCTGGATACGGCAGCCGACGGACGTCGATACCGAGCGGATATCGGCCAGTCTCGCCTCAACGGTCGGGCCGGCATCAAACAGATCCACGTAACCATTATGGCGGAACCCTTCGGCTTCGAGCATGGCCAGCGCCGGACGGGTTTGCGGGTGTACCTGCCCGATAACAGCGCGGGCGTTTTCGTCCATCAAATGGGTGTAGAGCGGGTGTCGGGGCATCAGGTCGGCGATAAAGCCGTTGTCGCCCGTGCCCACCATGCGTGTCACCGTGCTGAAATCAAGATCCACGAAATGGGTCCGCAACCAATCCCAGAAGGGCGACTGCCCGCCTTCGTCCGAGATGCCCCGCATTTCAGCGATGACAGTCTCAGCAAAACGCTGCGGATGCTGGGCCATAAACAGAAAGCGAACCCGGGAGAGCAGCTTGCCCGCGTGCGCCCGCCGAAACCTGGGCCGCAAAAACAGTGTGCAGATCTCGCTGCAACCGGTGTAATGATTGCACATGTTGAGGACTTCCAGTCGGCGGAGCAGATTCAGTTCCGGCGAGTGGTGAACGACCTGGCTGCGATGATAATGATACAGAGGGCGTCGGATGCCTACAGAGGCTTCAATACCGGTGGTACCCATGATTTCGCCGGTTTCCGGGTCTTCCAACACGAACAGATAGCCTTCGTCGCCTGGGGTACCGGTATGGCGGTTAAAACTGTCCATGGAATGACGGATTTTCTGGGTCAGGAAATCACGGTCATCGACCAGTGAGGTGAAACCGGGGCCGGATTCCACGGCAATCTGCTGCAGAGCGGCGAGGTCTGAGAGGGCAACCGGGCGGATAATCATAGACATGTCCTCATCTGCTGACCGCTGGAAGCGGAGAGTGGCAGGGCCAGTATGATGGGGTGTAGTGCCATTTTGTAGCGTCAAAAAATGATAAATGATGATATATTATGGCAATTTGACCAGGAATGATGTCGATATGATCAGCAAGCAGGACCAAAGGCTACTATTACACCTGCGCCAGAATGCCCGTTGCAGTGTCTCGGACCTGGCTAGGGCACTGGACCTGTCGCGCTCAACGGTGCAGAACCGCATTGCAAAGCTCGAAGCGAGTGGCGTGATTCGCGGGTATTCCGTTGAGCTTGGGGGCGAGTACACGGCAACCCAGGTGGAGGCCCATGTGTCGATCAAGGTTTTCCAGAAGCTGACGGCTCGAACCAACGCAGCCCTGGAACAGATCAGCCAGGTATCCCAGTTGTATTCTGTCAGCGGCGAGTATGATCTGATTGCCATCGTCCAGGCTCAGTCCCTGGAGGAGCTGAGTGCGGTTCTGGACGAAATCGGCAATCTTGAGGGTGTGGAGCGAACCAATTCGGCGGTGGTTCTGGAGACGCGTTTCAGGCGTTGATACCGGTATTTCCGGAAATGGTTTGTAAAAGCTGTAATGAGTTTCAACATCTTTGCATATGCGACATATCGTCTGAGTGTTGATTCCTCGCCCAGGTCTGTACGCATTCAGGTGGCTGATTTTACGGGGCAATGCTATTTAGGGCTGAGATAGGGGCTGGTCATTAGAGCTCGAAGTGGAAAACGCCAAGGTCGTTCGGCTAAAAAGTGTCAGATTTTGATACGTAGGGTGTAAAGCAAACCAGAAAACTCTGTAAATGTGTTTAAAGTGCAGTGATTGTGTTGGCTCCTGTCTGCAAAAATCTAAAATCCGTACTTTTTCGTGCTCTCCTGAAAAAATTCCGTCGTCGCCCGCTGTCAGCAATGTATGCAGGCGTGCTGTTTTCCGGCGGTCGTGGAAGTTGTCCAATGTTGGCTGTCGGTCCTGAATGCGCCTGGCTGGTGTTGTTAACTGCCTGTTTGAGCATGGGATTCCGATGGACCCGTAGTTCGGTTTTTTCACTCGATATCTCGCTGGCATGGAAGCTGCTATTTCCCTGGGGCTCGTCGCGAAGGGCACGACGCCCTGGCCGTTGTTCGCGGCTTCGACGGTCTGAGGACCTGATAGTCCAAATGGGAGAGAGGAATGAATATCAAGGAAACGTTCGAAACGAGCGAAAAAACGTACAAGAAAGTCAACATGTGTCCCGGCCATGGCATGGGCGGACGGCACCCGTCACGCAAGGGGCTTGACCAGTTATCCGGCCACGATGACCCAGGCATGTTTGGTCGTATGTTTCCGGGCCTGTCGGCCCTGGATGTACCAGATAACAAGTTACAGGCGCTGGCGGAAGCCATGCTGGATCCCGATCCGACGGACAGTTCACTGGACAATCCGGGCATTCCGGGCGGTTACACCTACTTTGGCCAGTTTGTCGACCACGACATCACGCTCGATCTGAGCTCTTTGTCCGATAAGAAAAGGGACCCGCTGGGACTGGAGAACTTCCGTACCCCGGCGCTGGACCTGGATAATGTCTATGGTCTCGGCCCTGACGGCTCACCCCATCTATATGCCAGGAACCCGGCGGACCCTTCGCAACGTGGTCCCAAGTTGGTGATTGGCCGGAACATCAACGTCGATTTTGGTGGCATCACCGGCGATTTTGCCAACGACCTTCCCCGCAGCCCGGAAGGCGTGGCATTGATTGGTGACCCGCGCAACGATGAAAACCTGCTGGTTGCGCAGACCCACCTGGCCTTCCTGAAGTTCCATAACGCTGTGTGTGACAAGCTGCAGAGCGAGGGCGTAGCGGCTGAACAGCTCCTGACTGAAGCCAGGAAAACCGTGACTTACCACTATCAGTGGATGGTGCTCCACGACTGGATGGAGCGTCTGTGCGGGGAAGGTGCGACCGACCGAATTCTCAACGATGGCCGGCAGTACTACCG
Source organism: Marinobacter sp. UBA2688 (assembly GCF_002352785.1). Lineage (NCBI taxonomy): Bacteria > Pseudomonadati > Pseudomonadota > Gammaproteobacteria > Pseudomonadales > Marinobacteraceae > Marinobacter > Marinobacter sp. UBA2688. The sequence continues at coordinate 304,487 of NZ_DELU01000007.1, read as the reverse complement.
GTTCAAGAAAACCCCTTACATGCCGGTGGAGTTTTCAGTGGCGGCCTATCGTTTGGGGCACAGCATGGTGCGCCAGCGCTATAGCCACAACCGAATCTTCGCGGATACCGGTTTTGATCTGTTGTTTGCGTTCTCCGGACTGTCTGGGGACATTATTGGAAATCTCGCACCGCAGCCTCCCACCGGGCCAACGCCAGTCAGTGTGTTGCCCAGCAACTGGATTATCGACTGGCGTCGCTTCCACGACCTTGACCGTCCATCGTCGATGCCATTCAATCCGTCGCGGAAACTGGACCCGTTGTTGGTGGAGGAACTTCATAATCTGCCGGGCGGTGGCGGTAACCTGGCTTTCCGTAATCTCAAGCGCGGCGTGAGCCTGGGCTTGCCCTCCGGCCAGGATGTGGCCCGTGAAATGGGCGTAGACAATGCGTTGACTGCCGATGAAATTGCGACCGGGCCGGATGGCGAGGAAGCCAAGCGCCAGGGGCTGCATGAGTCAACACCGCTGTGGTACTACATCCTGAAGGAAGCGCAGGTGAAAGAGGCCGGTGACCGGCTGGGCCCGGTTGGGGCAGCCATCGTGTCCGAGGTGTTCGTGGGGTTGATCCACGGTGATCAGCAGTCGTTCCTCTGGCAGGAGGGCAAAGACTGGAAACCATCCCTGCCGGCAGCCACGCCAGGAACCTTCACCATGGCGGATATGTTGAGGTTTATTGGGGATATCAATCCCCTGGGAGACTGATCCGCGCAGACGTACCGAGGCGGGGAGGCGTGTGGTGAATGAGCGCCTCCCCGCCCATTCTGGGTTATGCGTCGGTGGTTTCGTTCAGCAATGAGGGTTTTTTCAGGGCCTTGGCGAACAGGTCCTTTTCCTCGGCAATGGCGAGTGCCGCTTTTTCCGCCATGGCTTCATCCAGGCCCTCAACTCGCGCCTGTAGAAACTGGGTGATTTCCTCGGCCAGTTCCAGGACTTTGTCCCGGGCATCGGCTTCCGCTTTGGACGAGAAGAGCATTGTGTCGGGGTGTTTCAGTGCCATCTCCAGTCCATCCCTCTCCGAGTAATACAGCGCTTGTACGGCCATGACGTTCTCCAGTGTGTTCCCGCACGTTGTCGTGTCTGGTGGGGTTCATTGAATCTGCGGTGAGTATACTTAAGGCATCTGTATATGTATACAGTGTTTTCGGCCGCCTGGGCGGCAGATGTCGGGCGGAAAAATGTGATAGTGTCTTAGGCCGACGATGACCAGACCCACCATCAAGGAACCGATACGCTATGCACGACCGACCCATGGCCAGCCCAGGCCGAACGCCCTTTCAGCTTGCTGCTCTGGCCTTGCTGGCCATGCTGCTCACCGGCTGCGGCATCAACAACATTCCAACGTATGACGAGCAGGTTAAATCAGCCTGGGCGCAGGTGGAGAACCAGTACCAGAGGCGGGCGGATCTGGTGCCGAACCTCGTTGAAACGGTGAAAGGTTTTGCGGATCAGGAACAGGAAACCCTGACAGCAGTCACCGAAGCGCGTTCAAAGGCGACCTCTATTCAGGTCGACGAAAGCATTCTCAACAACCCCGAGAAGCTGAAACAGTTCCAGCAGGTTCAGGGTGAACTCAGCAGTGCGCTCAGCCGCCTGATGGCGGTTTCAGAGCGCTACCCGGATCTGAAGTCAAACCAGAACTTCCTGGCGTTGCAGTCGCAACTGGAAGGTACGGAGAACCGTATCTCGGTCGCAAGGCGTGACTTTATCCAGGCGGTTGAACGCTACAATACGGAAATCCGGACCTTTCCAGGCCGTCTCTGGCACAGCATGCTTTACAGCGACCTTGAGTTGAGGGCCAACTTCGAGGCCACTACCCCCGATGCCCAGGAAGCGCCACAGGTGGAGTTCTGATGCCTGTTCGTTTCCACCCCGTTATCGTTTTTCTGGCCTTGATTGTGCTGTGCCAGGCCAATGCCCAGGCGCAATCCACTCCTGATTTCCCCGACCTGACCGGTCGCGTGGTGGACCGCGCCGACATGCTGCCCGCCAAAGTTGAACGTCGCCTCAGCCAGATGCTTGAGGCCCACGAGCAGTCAACGACCGAACAGGTGGTTGTGGTGACGCTGCCGAACCTTCAGGGCTATGCCATTGAAGACTTTGGCTACCAGTTGGGTCGTCACTGGGGAATTGGCCAGGAAGGTGAAGACAACGGTGCGTTGCTGTTGGTAGCCAAGGATGAGCGGCGGATTCGCATCGAGGTTGGCTACGGCCTCGAAGGTCGACTGACCGACGCCACATCCGCCACGATTATTAATCAGATCATTACCCCGGCGTTCAGGCAGGGGGATTTTGCCACCGGCATTGCCAACGGTGCTGCGGCCATGGTTCAGGTATTGGGTGGTGAGCCACTTGCGGTTCCGAAGTCCAGTCGCCAGGCAGCCGAAGACGATCGGCCCCATCCGGCGTTGGGCATCCTGTTTTTCGTCATTGTGCTGATTGCGTTCTTTAGAGGCGGTGTCGGCGGGGGCCGTGGTGGCCGCAGTGCCCTGCTGGCCGGTGCGCTCGCTGGTGGTCTTGGTGGAGGTCGCGGCGGCGGTTTTGGCGGAGGTGGCTTCAGCGGCGGAGGCGGTGGCTTCGGCGGCGGTGGTGCCTCCGGCGGTTGGTAAACCAGCGACTCAACGCGAGTAGACAGCGAACCTATTGATTCAGCAACACCGGAACGAACATGACGTTACTAACAGACAGTGAGCAACAACAGGTGGCTTCGGCCATCACAGAGGTGGAGCGTGAGACCGACGCGGAACTGGTAACGGTTCTTGCCGCAGCCTCCGATGATTATTCCTATATCCCTCTGCTCTGGGCCGGGGTTATTGCACTACTGGTGCCCGGAGCGATCAATTACTTTACCGGTTCGTTGGGCGCGGACTGGTTGCTGGTGGTTCAGTGGGTGACCTTTATCCTGTTATGCCTGTTGTTTCGGTTTCCGGGTGTGGGGCATCATCTGGTTCCAAAGGCTGTTCGCTTCTGGCGGGCGTCCAACATGGCCCGGCGGCAATTCCTGGAGCAGGATCTTCATCACACCCAGGGCGGCGTTGGCATGCTGATTTTCGTCTCGGAAGCGGAACACTATGTTGAAATTCTGGTGGATCAGGGCATTGCCGATAAGGTCAGCGACGGCGTTTGGGAAGAGATTGTCGGCACCTTTACCAACCAGGTTCGCAGTGGCGATACCCTGGCCGGCTTCCTCGGTTGCATCGAAAGTTGCGGCCAGCACCTGCGGGAGCAGTTGCCCGCAACCCGCGAGAAAAACGAATTGCCTAATCATCTGGTGCTAATACCGAAACGTTCTTAATGCCTGCCGCCGGTCTGCCGATAAACAGGGGCAGGCTGCGGAAGCATCCCATGTCCTGCCTGCAGACAGCGCTGATGAGGGGTGAGGGTATGGTTTCTCCAATTAATATTCCCGGTTCCGGAATGCCAGGTCGCTCCGGCGCGGAGCCATCGGGAAGCCGGTCGACAAACAATGCCCCCGAGCCTACCAAGGTCCGGGAACAGGGCAGGGGGGCGATCCGCACGCCCGAGGATGCTATTAACGCACTTCGAAGCAGGCTTGAACAACAGCTTCAGCAACGACTCGGGGCATCCGGCCCCGACGCATCTGCCTCCACCCGAAATCGATTCGAACCGCCGACAGCCGCCGACGTGGCCAGCCGCGTGCTGGGCTTCGTCCAGCAGCGCCTGCAAAAGGAAGCGGCTGCCGGTGCAGACTCGGAGCGCCTGGCAGGCCTGCTTTCCGATGCACGCCGTGGTGTTGAGCAGGGGTTCTCCGAGGCGCGGGAGCAGATCGAAGCCCTGGGGTTGATGACGGACACATTGAATCGTGATATCGACGACAGCTTCACGCGCATCCAGGACGGTTTGTCTGATCTGGAGTCGCGGTATCTGCAAAACGGGATGCCGTCAGAGAGCCGGGTAGCAGCGGCGATGGTGGAGAGCGCCAGCAAAGAGTCTTTTGCGTTTGAGGTCACCACCCGTGACGGCGACCGTGTGACCGTTCGCATGGAGGAGCAACGCTACTCGGCAATGTCGGCAAGTGCCCGCGAGAGTGATGGCGTCCGGTCTGAAGAAGTACGCTCGGCCAGCCTGTTTTCGGGGCGTTATGCGTTCTCGGTGGAGGGCAGTCTGGATGACGGCGAGAAGGCCGCGCTCGCGGATCTTTTTGGCAAAGTGCAGCAAGTGTCTGGCCGTTTTTTCGACGGCGATATCCAGGGTGCCTTTCAAGCGGCCCAGTCGTTGAGACTGGGCGGGGATGAACTGGCGAGCTTCAGCCTGAACCTCTCTGCTACCCGGATGGTGTCTGCCGCTGCTTACGAGTCTGTATCCCGTGAGCCTTCATCCGAGCCCTCCGCAAACATGCAGTTGCGACCGCTTGGCAGTCTCGCCCGGGATATCCAGGGGCTTGCTCAGGAGTCGGTTGCCAAAGGCATGGACCTTCAGGCAATGGAAGGGCTCATGCAGGAACTGCTGGACGATATCCAGCGGCTCCAGGACGAGCGGGGCGGCGAAAACAAACCCGCGCCGCGCTCGTTAATGGATGATTTCCTGTCGTCAGTGTTGGCCGCTTTCGAAAGTGCCGGCCAGAAGGGCGAGCCGGCTTGAGGCATCAGGCCGGCTTGATTGCATAACCCTGTTTCGGGAAGTGGACATGGACCTGCCCGACACGCGCGTGGGAACGCTCCAGAGTCAGGGTTTGCTCATCTGCGAACACCAGGCGTCCTGCGACCGGGTCGCGCCCGTAGTCATCGGGTGCGACTTCGACATTCTTTCCTGTTAACTCATTACCACCGGCAGACTCAATGGCTCGCGGCGTTTCATTGCGGGCAATGTCCAATGCCTGGTCAGCGGTGATTTCACTAGGTTTGCCGTGTCCGAAGGCTTTCATTCGCTCCAGCCACGCTGCCACGTTGGGAGCGTCCCGCAGCCAGGGTTTGCCCGCCAGATCGCAGACAAACCACAGGCCATGGTAGGCCGAAAAATCAGCGATGCAGGGAGTATCGCCGAACAAGAAGTCTTTCTCCAGCATCGACTCCATGGTTTCGATGTGCGCCATAACCTTGGCTTTTGCCTGCGGCCCTCGTACCGCTTTCACGCGGGACTTTGTGCCCATGGTGATGCGGTCCTTGAGGAAGCGTAAGGCGTTCAGCAGCGACGTGTCGCGGATCAGCTTTCGCAGCATGCGGCCATCGCTGGCGGCAATCACGCAGGCAAGAAACACCTCAAGGTCCGTGGTGTGCACAAAGTCGATGACTGCTTGCGGCTGGTTGGCCAGGCTCAATTCCGGTTTGCCACTCAGGCGTGCGATTTCGTCAGCGATGGCGCGGCTGTCGCAGAACACATCGGCGCCACTCTGGGCCACGGGAACTTTGCGGTAACCACCCGCCAGCGCGGAAAGCATAGGCCGGGGCGGCATTTCCCGGACGATAACAGACTGCCAGGAAAGGCCGGCGTAGCCGAGCATGGCCCTAACCTTTTCGGAAAAAGGCGACATGGCGTAGTGGTACAGAATGAACTCTTGCATGGGGAAACCCATCCTTATTTGGCAATGTTATCTGGCGCGATCCGGGAGGTTACCCTGCAATCCTGTCGGGCGAAAGGCCGGGAGTTGTCCGTGTGGGCCAGCTGGCCCGTCACCATCGCCCAGGCTTGAGGAAACGGGAAATACAGGTACTATGCTTTAGTTGCCCAAAAATAACGTCAGAAAAGACGACAACAATAAGGAGCCCTTGATGGCTGCAGACAGCAACAAGCAAACGTCCCTCCACTGCCTGTATTACTGGGCAAAGCAAACCCCCGACAAGGTATACCTGACCCAGCCATTTCCGGATGGCACCACCGAAGACATTACCTGGAAACAGGCCGCCGACCAGGTGTCCCGGATGTCGGCTCACTTGGCAACACTGGGCCTGCCGGAACGCAGCAATGTCGCCATTCTTGGCAAGAACAGTGCGCACTGGATCCTGTCAGACCTCGCCATATGGGCTGCCGGCCACGTTTCAGTTCCGCTATATCCGACGCTCAATGGTGAGACAGCTGCGTATGTGCTGGAGCACAGTGAAGCGAAACTGCTGTTCCTGGGGAAGTTGGACGGCAAGGCGGACGGCTGGAACGATATCAAGGGCCACATTCCCAGAGACCTGCCGGTTATTTCTTTGCCGATGTCGCCCCGGGACGACACGCCGAAATGGCTGGACGTTATCGCCCAGCAGCAGCCGGCCGAACCCAGCTTGCCGGACCCTGATGACCTGGCCACCCTGGTTTATACGTCTGGAAGCACCGGTCGCCCGAAAGGCGTTATGCACAGTTTTCGCACCATGATTTCCGTCGCCGATGGGCTGCAGCAGATATTCCCTGTCACCCAGGATGAAAGAATGCTTTCCTATCTGCCTCTTGCCCATGTTGCTGAACGTGCGGCGGTGGAAACCCAGTCGCTTTATTACGGATTCCACCTGTATTTTGCCAATTCCCTGGACACCTTCCAGGAAGATCTGCAAAGAGCCCGGCCGACCCTGTTCTTCTCGGTGCCCAGGCTGTGGATGAAGTTCTACCTGGCCATCAACAGCAAGTTGCCGCCGAAGAAGCAGAAGGTGCTGTTCAATATTCCGGTACTGAACAAACTGGTGAAAAAGAAGGTATTGAAGCAGTTGGGCCTGGATCACTGCCGTGCGGCCCTCACGGGGGCGGCACCGCTCTCGGGTGAAATTATTGGTTGGTACAGGAACCTTGGGCTGGAGCTGCTGGAGGTGTATGGGATGTCGGAAAACTTCGGCTATTCTCATGCCAATCGCCCGGGCCGGGCCAAGGTGGGTACCGTGGGTGTCACCAATCCTGGTGTGGAGCATCGTCTGGCTGAGAATGGCGAAGTGCAGGTCAAGAGCCCCGGCCAGATGCTGGGCTACTATAAGAACGAAGAGAAAACCCGCGAGGACGTTACCGAGGATGGCTTCCTTAAAACCGGGGATATGGGAGAGATCGACAGCGAGGGGTATCTGCGCATCACTGGCCGCGTGAAGGATCTTTTCAAAACCTCCAAGGGCAAGTATGTGGTGCCAGTGCCCATCGAAAGCCGTTTTAATCATCCCAAGGCAGAGGTTGTGTGCGTGGCGGGAGCCAACCAACCTCAGCCCTGCCTGATGGTACTGTTATCCGAAGAAGCACGGGAAGCGCTGGAAGCAGGAGGCAGTCGTGATGAGCTGGAGAGGGAGCTGGCTGCGGAGCTGGACGCCGTTAACAGTGGGTGCGAGGCTCATGAGAAGCTGGCGTTCGTGGTGGTGGTGAAAGAACCCTGGACCATGGAAAACGGTATGCTCACACCCACCATGAAGATCAAGCGAAATGTGATCGAGGACTTCTACAACCGCAAAATGGACGAGTGGTTTGGCAAGAAGCAAAAGGTGATCTGGGAGTTCTGATCCCCAAAACGAAAACACCGGTGAGCCTGGATATCCAGGGCCACCGGTGTTTTCGAAATCTGTCTTCCCTTACTTTCCCATACAGGGACGGGCTTAGTGCTCGCCCTGCATCATCTGGGGCATCTCCGGCGACGCGGTTGCTGCCCTCTTTCTCCAGGAATTCATCTTCCGGCTGATAACCTGTACGGCTTGCTTTGCAGCTGCACGGGTATATTGGCGCCTGACCTCAGTACTGTTGTGGAGGATACTGGACGGCAGCGGGTGTACGGTTGCGATATGGTCTTGAGTCATAGCGCCTTCCTCCTTATCTGGTGGATTAAAATATTGGTTAGCTGACTATATAAAGAAGTTTACGGCTTCGTATTTGCAGTTTAAATACGTTAAACTCCGTACTCACGTTGCAAATATGCAGTATCTATGGATTGGGATTATCTTCGATATATACACGCCCTGGCAATAGGGGGAACCCTTGCCAAAGCCGGTGAGATACTGGGCGTTCACCAGACCACGGTGCTTCGTCGCCTGGATCAGATGGAAGAGCAGATGGGCGTTCAGTTCTTTGAGCGCAACCGGGATGGTCTGCAACTCACACCCGTGGGTGAAACCGCATTCCGCGAAGCTGAAAGGCTGGCCGCCGATATGGAAAATCTTGAACGGCAGTTGGTCGGGCAGGATTCAGCGCCCGTCGGTAAGGTCCGGTTGGCGGCCACCGACACCATGGTGAATGCCCTTATCAGTCCGATGATTGCAGAGCTCGTCCGGGAATACCCGGACATCGAACTGGAAGTGCTCACCGACAACGATGTGCTGAACCTGAGCCACCGCGAGGCAGACCTGACACTGCGTCCGGTAAACAAACCCCAGGCCACACTGGAAGGGGAGCGCATAGGCACGATCGAGTCGGCCATCTACGCTGCTACCAGCTACCGTAAGCGTCATACCGACCTGGACCTTGAGCATTCGCCGGAGCAGGCGCTCTGGATTCTGCCGGATGAGAGCTTCAGCCACCTGGCGACGGGGCGGTGGTATCGCAAGCACCTGAAGAACGCGTCGTCCATCATCCGTTGCAACAGTCTCCAGGCAATGCACGCCCTGGCGCGGGCCGGGGCAGGGCTGGCGGCATTACCCTGCTACTTGGGCGACAGTACCAAGGAGCTGACGCGCCTGTCGGAGCCACTTGAAGGCGAGGGCGTTGACCTGTGGCTGATGGTGAACCACGACACGCAACAGATGGCACGGGTACGGATTGTAATGGAGTTCCTGACCGCCAGGCTGACCCAACTGACACCCCAGGTGGAAGGCGAGAGCTGACGCCGAATCATTGTCTGGGCTTACCAGTCACCACAGAAGGGCCAGAACTGGTAGAAACGCCAGCACTGGAATTCTTCCTCGCAGGTCTGGAGCTGGCGGTCATAGCGGAAGGCCCGGTTCTGGACCCGTGTGGCCAATGACCTTACCTCCGGCTTGGCGAGGTAGCTCTGTCGCTGGTAGCCGGTCCTGCCTTCGTGGTAGGCGAGGTAAAGTTTCTCGGGGCTGGTGAGAGGAATGCCCACTTCTCTGCGGGTCAGGTGGTTATACCAGCCCACGAAATCGAGTGCGTATTTCATGTTGGTTCGTACCACGGACAGACCGTCTCCGTTTGCGGCCAGGTACTCGGCCCACGCCGGGTCGAGCGCCTGGGCGTAGCCGTAGGCGGATGTTGGCCGGCGCCAGGGAATGAACCCCAGCAGGCGGGTCCGTGGTGGACGGGCATGACTGCGAAACGACGATTCGTAGTAAACAAAAGCCATCTGCGTTGCAATCGGGGTGCCCCAGCGCTCCCGTGAACGGCTGGCATAGTCGTACCATACCGGATGCTCACGGAAGATCTCACAGACGTCGTCCGGGTTTGCCGGTGGGTCTGGCTCCAGCAGGCTGAAACGCATGATGGCGACAATGGCGATTGCCAGCCCCAAGCCCAGTGTTGGCAGGCCATACCACCGCATTCGGGACTTCCAGATTTTCACCCGGTTGCTTTTAAGTCGTCCAAGTCGTCCAGGTCGTCTGTTTTTCGGTCGATTACGGCGTTTCTTCATGGGCGGGACCGGGCCCTGTCACTCCACACTACAAAATGGTCATCTGTTACTGGCCGGCTTTGCTTGCAGCTCTCGCCAGCTCCATGGCATAACAGACCCTCGTTATCAGAGGATACTAGGTTCATGCGCACACTATCCCAAGTTAAACCGGCATTACTTTTTCTTTTGCTGGTCTGTGGTTCTGCCACCGCAAGCCCTTTGGCGGACTCGGTGCTCCGGGTGTCGCCCATTGATGAGGTTGTCGCCCAGTACCCGGCGATGATGAGCCAGGGCATCCGCCAGGGCCTGAAACAAAGCGGGCGGGTTGAGCCGTTTGTTGCCAACACCATCAGCAGTGTTGTGAGTAATGCGTTCAGTGTTGCCGAGATTCGCGCGCGGCTGGTCGAGGGCCTGGACCAGGGGCTCAGCGAGGGGCAGTTGAACTCGGTACTGGCCTGGTATGAAACGCCGCTGGCGGAGAAAATTTCCAAGGCCGAGGTGGCCGCCTCCAACCCCGACTCCTGGAAGCAGGTAGAAGCCAATGCCGCGGCGTTGCAGGAGGAATACAAGGGCAGCGAAAGGGCCAAACTGTTTACCCGCTTTGACCGGGCTGCCCGTGCAACGGAGAGTGCCGTGGATACCACCGTCGCTGTCCAGTTGGGTTTAGCCTCTGCCATGGCAGCGTTCAACGGTAGCAAAGGCCCAACCTTCGAACAGCTTCAGCAACAGATCGAGAACCAGCGTGGCATGTTGCGGGGCATGGTCGCCCAGCAGGTCTACGATGGCTACCTCTACACCTATCAGGATCTCAGCTCTTCCGAATTGAAGAAGTACATCGAGTTTCTCGAAAGTGATGCCGGCTCGGCATTCACCCGCGTGGTTACCAACAGCGTTCAGCGCTCGATCACGGACCCTGTGGAGTCCATAGGGAACCAGTTGGGGCGCTTTTTTAATCGGCGGTGACACCGCGAAAGATTGAAAAGCCCCTGTTTTGGGTCCAGTCTCCAGTAGTCACTTTCCGTAACGGAGACGGCCCCATGGATTTCAATGCCTACCAGCAAACCCTGGCCACCGAACTCAGGGGCCGGGAATGCCCCTTCCCTGAGGCGGAGTACCAGCAGCGTCTCAAACACCTTCGCGCCAGGATGCTTGCGGACGGTCTCGGAGCTGTTCTGTTAACCGACCCGTCCGATCTGTTTTATCTGACCGGTTACAGTACCTTTGAAGTCTCCGTTCACGTCGCCCTGGTGGTCACCGCCGATACGCTTACCCTTCAAGTACCCTCCATCGAAACCGGTCCCGCCATGGTTACCACACGGGTCGATCACGTTATCGGTTACCGTTGGGAAGGCGTGGGCGATGTGTTGGATCCCCTGGCACACGCGCTGATAGGGCATGGCGGAAAGGTCGGCGTTGACTACTGGCATGGCTCGCTCCGCCAGGGGGTCCTGGAAGGGCTCAAACAGCGACTCCCGGACACACAGTTTGTGGATGCTTCAGGCCTGTTGAAAAGCATCCGAATTGTGAAATCAGCGGCCGAAATTGATTGCCTGCGGCACAGCGCCCGCATAACGGGGAAGGGCATCGAAGCCGCGGCAGCGGCCATCCGCCCCGGGATGACCGACAACGACATAGCGGCCATCGGCGCAGAAAGCCTTCTGGCGGGCGGAAGTGAGTTTATGAGTATGCAGCCTATCGTAACGGTGGGGCTGCGCAGCAGTGTCATCCATACCAATCACAAGCGGTGCAGGATCGAAGACGGTGATACGGTGTTCCTCGAGTTTGGTGCTGCCTGGCAACGTTACACGGCACCGATGATGCGTACGCTGGTGGCGGGTCATCCCTCGGCCAGGATGCGGGCCGTTTTTGACGGCTGCCGTCGCGTGGTGGATGTCCTCAAGGCGTCCATGGTGCCAGGCCGAACCTTCGATTCCGCCGCCAGGGCTGCGGAGCAGGTTATGGCTCCACTGGCCAGTGAGGTGTTTTTCTCCGGGGTGTTTGGCTACACGGTGGGGGCGCAGTTTCCTCCTTCATGGGTGGAGGGCTCCGGTTTTATAGCCCGGGGAGAGTCGACGGTGTTCCAGCCGGGAATGGTGTTCCACCTGCCCATATGCCTCAGGATTCCGGGGCAATGGGGCATGGGTTGCAGCGATACGGTACTGGTGGGCGAGCATGGTGGTGAACCGCTGACGGCCAATCCCTGGCGGCTCGACTGAGTTCAGCCGGCTTTTACCTCACTTTGTTCAGTGATGCCTGGGGCCTGGTTTCAAAGTAGGTGTCATAGCGGCCATTTTCACGGAATATCTGCAGGCGCTTGTTGAATGCCTCTAGCAGGGCTTGTGTCCCCGGTTCGTTGGCTGGAAACAGCAGGAAGCTTTGATTCTCCAGAATGGGCTCCGGGTGGTGGGTAATCCGGCGGGCTTCCTGTGGGTCTGTTTCCCGGCGAAGAATGTAGTAGCCGACGTTGATTTCTTCCGGGAAAGCATCAATCCGGCCAAACAGCAGGCGGCGAAAATTAAGTTCCGTGGAGGCGACCCATTCCACGTTCAGAATCCCGTTCTCGATTGCACGATCAAACTCAGGGCCGTAGCTGTACCCGATGCTTCCTCCAAGCTTAAGGTTGGCAAGGTCCTGCATCTGGTTCCATTCAATGGGCGTGTCCTTGCGGTAGAACAGCACGAAGCGTTCGTTCATCACCGGTTCACTGTAGATAAAATCTTTCTGTCGGTCGGCGGTGTGCATCCAGATTGCAGTGGCGTCGTGCTGGCCAATTGCGGCTTCCCGGTAAGCGCGTTTCCAGGGCCGGAAGTGAAACTCCACTTTGTAACCTTCCGCAGCGAAGATGTCCCTGACCAGCCGTGCAACTGTGCCTTGACCAGGCTCGCTTTCCACGAAAAAAGGAGGCCAGTCGCCAACGCTAATGCTCAATGGTCGCTCACCATCATTCGCTAATGCCAGAGTTGACCACAACGCAACCAGCGCAACGAAATACGCTTTTAAAGCTTTCATGCAATCGCCTACGCAAAGATACTGCACAAATAGGCAAGGGGATACCTTACGGACGCTTCTCCTTTTGATAGTAGACCAGGGATGATGATCCGTCATTCCAGCCGAATGTCACGCAGATAGAGGGTTTTGGGTTCCGGCAACGCAACCGTGAACAGAATTAGCCGTCTGATGGCCTGCATATTCATTGATCGGCTTTCGGGGGCTGCCTTGATCCTGTCGAGGTCCAGTTTGAATTGGTTGGGTCCGGGAGTCAGGGGAAGGCGGGTGTTGAAGCGGTCATTGTAGTTGTTGTCGCCCAGGTCATGCTCCATGTCGTTGATTCTCAAAATCATCGGCAATGGGTGGTCCTGAGGGTTGTACAAGTCGATGACGAGGCGGTCATAGTCGCGCCAGTCTTCGGGTAAATTGTGTAGGGAAACTCCGGAATAATGCGCTGTGGACAGGGATATCCTGAGTGCGCGCTTGTGGGTGTCTATGGCATGGTCGGTTACGGGCGCTATGACGCCATCCCAGAATGGTGAGGGATCTGGCTGGCGGAAGTCGTAGAGTGCCGGCAGCAGTTGGCTGACGTGGTACTGCTGAATGGCGACCCTTGCCGTGGCACCGATTTCGGCGGCCAGTAGCGCAGCCACGATGAGCCTCAGTGGCCAGACCACCGGCCGTGACTTCCGGGTGAGTGAGGCCCGTGGCCGCAGGGCCAGGATGGTCCATACGCCCACCTGGTTGCGTAGGATATCCTGCCAGTCCATCTGGCGGCTGGTTCCGTGTTGTAGCAGTTCGATACCGGTGCCAAGCAGGAGTACGGCAAGTGTGCCGATGCCCCAGAGAGTCCAGCCCGTCCAGATCCGCCAGGGCTGAATGGCGAGGGTCAGCAGAGCAAAGAACAGAATATGCCCGAGATTCCAGGCTGATTTGAACAACGGCCCGTCGGACCAACCGGGGCCGCCGACAAAAAACAGAGGGGCAATCAGAATCATGCCCGCAAAAGCCAGATACCGGAGTATCTGGGTATTGCGGGCGGGCCGGTACGCTGGCAGGTTTAAAGCCATCAGCTCCGGCTGGTCACTTCCAGCAGGTGGTAGCCGAACTGGGTTTTCACCGGGCCGAGCACCTTGTTCACTTCACCACTGAAAACCACCTTGTCGAATTCCGGAACCATCTGGCCCGGGCCGAAAGCGCCCAAGTCGCCGCCGTTGCGGCCTGAGGGGCAGGATGAATGTTGCTTCGCCACTTCCGCGAAGTCCTGGCCGCCTTCAATGGCTTTCTTCAGTTCTTCACATTTTGCTTCGCTGTCTACAAGGATGTGACGCGCGGTTGCCTGTGTCATGGTGTGTTTCCTTTTTTCGAATGAGGATCATGTTGCGATCACCGAGGGTGAAATGCTGCCCGCACTGGGCCGTTGAGGCAAGCGCTTTTTATCCGTGTTTTTGCTGTCTCACGGTTTTGGCCACAAACCTGTACAATGCCGGCTTTTCCTTCGCCGGCCCGTGCCCGGTCTTCACTCTCAGCAGGTCTATTCTTGATATCCACCGCGAACATTACCATGCAGTTCGGGGCCAAACCCCTTTTCGAAAATGTGTCCGTCAAATTCGGCAATGGCAACCGCTACGGTCTGATCGGCGCCAATGGCTGCGGCAAGTCCACGTTCATGAAAATCCTAGGCGGCGACCTGGAACCGTCGGCCGGCCAGGTCATGGTGGACCAGAATCAGCGGCTGGGTAAGCTGCGCCAGGACCAGTTTGCCTACGAGGACTGCTCGGTGATTGATACGGTCATTATGGGCCACGAAGAGCTCTGGCGTGTAAAAGCCGAGCGTGATCGTATCTACTCGCTCGCTGAAATGAGCGAGGAAGACGGCATGGCCGTGGCGGACCTGGAAGTGCAGTTCGCCGAGATGGACGGCTATACCGCCGATGCCCGCGCTGGCGAACTGCTGCTGGGCCTGGATATTCCCCTGGAACAGCACAACGGCCCCATGAGCGCTGTTGCGCCGGGCTGGAAACTGCGTGTTCTGCTGGCCCAGGCGTTGTTCTCCGACCCCGATATCCTGTTGCTGGACGAGCCCACCAACCATCTGGACATCAATACCATTCGCTGGCTGGAAAACATCCTGGTGGCTCGCAACAGCACCATGATCATTATTTCCCACGACCGCCACTTCCTGAACAGCGTGTGCACACACATGGCGGATCTGGATTATGGCGAGCTTCGGCTGTTCCCTGGCAATTACGACGAATACATGACCGCTGCCACCCAGGCCCGCGAGCGCATGCTGTCGGATAACGCCAAGAAGAAAGCCCAGATTGCCGAGTTGCAGCAGTTTGTCAGTCGCTTTTCCGCCAACGCTTCCAAAGCCAAGCAGGCAACCTCCCGCGCCCGTCAGATCGACAAGATCCAGTTGGAGGAGGTCAAACCGTCCAGTCGGGTAAGCCCGTTCATCCGGTTTGAGCAAACCAAGAAGCTGCATCGACAGGCGGTAACGCTGAAGGAATTTACCAAGGGCTTCGATGGCAAGCCCCTATTCGACAAAATGAACCTTCAGATCGAAGCGGGTGAGCGAGTGGCCATCATCGGGCCCAACGGCATTGGCAAAACCACTCTGATGCAGTGTATGGCCGGCGCCATGACGCCTGACAGCGGCGATGTTAAGTGGACCGACAGTGCCCAGGTCGGCTACTACGCCCAGGATCACGGCGCCGACTTTGATGAGGACATGGATCTGACCGAGTGGATGTCGCAATGGACCACCGGCGGAGAACAACTGGTTCGGGGAACCCTCGGCCGCATGTTGTTCTCAGGGGATGATATCGGTAAATCGGTGAAGGTCATTTCGGGCGGAGAGCAGGGCCGTATGCTGTTCGGTAAGCTGATCCTGGAAAAGCCCAACGTCATGCTGATGGACGAGCCCACCAACCACCTGGACATGGAATCCATCGAGGCCCTGAACCTGGCGCTGGAAAATTACCCGGGCACGCTGGTGTTTGTCAGCCATGACCGGGAGTTCGTGTCATCCCTTGCCACCCGAATTATTGAACTGAAGGCCGACGGCATAACCGACTTCAGCGGCAGTTACGATGACTACCTGCGAAGCCAGGGTTATGTCTGATCGCTTTCGTCCAGGCGAGCCAACAGGGTATTGATCGCCCCCGCAAACTCAACCGGTGAGTCTTCCTGCAGGAAGTGTCCGCCGGTGAGAGTGGTATGGGGCTGGCCCTTTGCGCCGGGAATTCTCTCCTGCATATAACGGTCGCCGCCCCGGGTGATCGGGTCGCCGTTACTGAAAGTGGTCAGGAACGGCTTCTTCCACTGCTCCAGAACCTTCCAGGCCTCGCGATTGGCTTCACTGGCAGGATTGTCCGGTGTCACCGGCACCAGTTTCGGAAAAGCGCGAGCACCGGCCTTGTACTTCTTGTTGGGGAATGGCGCATCGTAGGCACGACGCTCGTCGGGCCCCAGGGAGCGAAAGCTTCCGGTATTGATAATGCGGGCAATGGGAAACCAGGGACTGTACAGCGCGAAGTTCTTCCACAACTGGAACGCTTTTGGCACGGACTGGTCGCCGGTAGGCAGCATGCCATTACCCACCACAATGGCACGGAACCGCTCCGGATTTTCCGCCGCCAGTCTCAGGCCGAGAAGAGATCCCCAGTCCTGGCATACGAGGGTGATGTTCTGCAGGTCAGTCTGTTCCAGAAACGCCTGCATCCAGTCCATATGGCTCTGGTAACTGTACGCGTTGATATCCGTGGGTTTGTCGGATTTGCCAAAACCGATCAGGTCTGGCGCGATCACCCGGTGCCCTGCCGCTGCACAGATGGGAATCATGTGGCGGTAGAGGTACGACCAGGAAGGTTCGCCGTGCATCATCAGCACCGGGCTGGCGTCCGAGGGGCCTTCATCGACGTAATGCATGCGCAGTCCGTCGACCTCCACGTAATGAGGGGCGAAGGGATAATCCAACAGGCGTTCAAATCGTTTGTCAGGTGTTCGCAGCGCGTTCATCGTGTTCTCCGGCAGCCATCGGTCACGGAATTATTGTAAGCTTGCTTAACGTATCATGACTTGCGCTGGCTGTGTCGGTCCTTTCAGGTCCTTTCAGGTCCTTTTCAGTCTTGTTCGGCGCTCGGGCAGCATTTTCGCCATCCTTTCCCCGCTTTTAACGTATGGGAGTTTCAACTTGGAGTGTAATACCGTTCTGGCCGCCACGCGGCGGTGGGTGTCAGAGGTGGTCATTGGTCTCAACTTGTGCCCGTTTGCCCGTCGGGAGTTGGTGAATGAGCGCATTCGATTTGTGGCGACGGATGCCAACTCGGAGGAGGGGCTGTTAACTGCACTGCAGGAAGAAATGATGCATCTGGACCAACATCCGGAGGTTGAGACAACGCTGCTTGTGCATCCCGACGTGCTGACGGACTTTATGGACTACAACGATTTTCTCGACGCAGCCGACGGCCTTCTTGTGCATCTCGAGCTGGACGGGGAGTATCAGATTGCCAGTTTTCATCCCGACTATCAGTTTGGCGGCACCAGTGCGGCTGACGCCGAAAATTACACCAATCGCTCTCCTTACCCGATGCTGCACCTGCTGAGGGAACGCAGCCTTGAGCGCGCCATCGCCGGCTATCCCGGAACAGAATCGATACCGGAGCAGAACGTTGAGCTGATGAATCGATTGGGTGCAGACCACATGCGCAACCTGCTTATCCGGACTTTGTCCCCCGGATAAGAGCTCTGACGGGTAATGAATCGCTCAACTGTTATGGTCAAAAAACCACACTTCTGAATCTGTTTCACTGGCGGCCCGCTTTGTAGGATTGACGAGTAACGAATCGGTAACAGGGAGCTCGGCAGGGAACATGGAAATCGTATTAAGCGTATTGCTCTTCGCGCTGGTGTCGACGGTAACGCCAGGCCCGAACAACATCATGATCATGACATCGGGCGTCAATTTCGGGGTGTGGCGAACGCTACCTCACTACCTGGGTATCTGCTTTGGTTTTCCCGCTATGGTGGTAGCGATCAGTCTGGGCCTGGGGAAAGTGTTTGAAGCATTTCCGCAGTTACACCTGGTGATCAAGGTTCTTGGCATAACCTATTTGCTGTATCTCGCCTGGAGAATCGCGACCACAGCCACAGAGATCGACGGTGAGAAAACCAGCAAGCCGTTGTCGTTCCTTCAGGCGGCGGCCTTCCAGTGGGTGAATCCCAAAGCCTGGGTCATGGCGGTTGGCGCTTTGGCGACGTTCACCACGGTCAGTAGTGGCGAGGTGCTGCAGCAGTCGTTCTGGATCGGGCTGACCTTTTTGCTGGTCAGCGTGCCCTGTGTTGGTAGCTGGATGCTTGGCGGGGCAGGATTGCGGAAATTGTTGCGCAAGCCGTTATATCGAAGGATGTTCAACTGGACCATGGGCGCGCTGCTTGCACTGTCGGTAATTCCCATGCTCTCGGTGGAAACCGCAAAGCTGGTCTAGCCGGTTCCTGACAGCGGGCAGGTAGCCCGCTGTCAGATTTCGGTGATCGACCAGGTCGATATCAATCCACCCGGGTCAATGTCACATCGATGTTGCCACGGGTGGCGTTGGAGTAGGGGCACACCTGGTGAGCTGCATCGATCAGCTGCTTGGCCTGTTGATCGTCCATGCCCGGCAGAGAGATTTTCAGTTCCACCTCAATCCCGAAGCCTCCGGGAATCTGGCCAATGCCGACTACACCCTCAATAGACGCATCTTCTGGCATGGGAAGCTTGTCCCGGCCAGCGACGAATTTCATGGCGCCGATGAAGCACGCAGAATAGCCGGCCGCGAACAACTGCTCCGGGTTGGAGCCTTTGCCGCCGGCACCACCCATTTCTTTCGGTGTTGTCAGCTCAACATCGAGGACGCCGTCCGAGGAGATGGCACGGCCGTCACGGCCGCCGGTAGCTTCTGCTGACGCGCGATAAACAACCTGTTCAATAGACATGTTTTCGACTCTCCTTCGTGCGCATTACAACGCATCGTGTGTTGATGACTTTATTTCGTTGTTAATGGTTGCACAAAATTAAATTTTGCACAATGCAAATAGAATATTGTGCCCTCTTCAGAATCTTTTCCGGTTGTTACCATTGGCAGCGGTGGATTTGCTCCCTAAAGTAGAGGAGTTCCCAACGAGTGTGAGTGTGATGCCTGTCATTCAAAAACCTGTTAAAGGCGTAACAATGCCGGCCGCTGACCAGCCACTGGAGCTGCATTCTCCCGAGCAGGCGGGGGCCATGCTGGCGGAATTCATCCACCGGCATCCTGGCCTGATGATATTGACGGGAGCCGGCGTCAGTACCGATTCCGGCATTCCTGACTATCGGGATGGCGATGGCGCGTGGAAGCGCAAACAACCGGTCCAGCATCAGGACTTTATGACGAGCACGATGGTTCGTCAGCGTTATTGGGGACGAAGCCTCATTGGTTGGCCAATCATTCGCAACGCCAGGCCCAACATCGCGCATCATCGTGTTGCCGAGTTGGAGCTTCGCCGCTACAGCCGCCTGCTTGTCACCCAGAACGTGGATCGCCTGCATCAGCAGGCGGGTAGCCGTTCGGTAACCGATTTGCACGGCAGGGCAGACGAGGTTGTCTGCATGGATTGCGGATATCGCTGCAAGCGGGACGAGGTCCACGAGCGTTGCGCGGACATGAACCCGACTTTTGGGCACTATTCCGCCGGTGCCGCGCCGGATGGTGATGCCGATCTGGAAGTGGACTTTTCTGAGTTTCGCATCGCGGACTGTCCCTGTTGCGACGGCATTCTGAAACCGGATGTGGTGTTTTTCGGCGACTACGTGCCCAAAGACCGGGTGACGTCCACACTGGACACGCTCAAGACGTGTGATGGCCTGTTGGTGATCGGCTCTTCGTTGATGGTCTATTCCGGATTTCGATTTTGTCGCTATGCCAAGGAATGGGGCAAACCCATGGCGACACTGAACCTGGGGCGTACCCGTGCCGATTCACTGGTGGACCTGAAGCTTAACGCGGGCATCAGTGACACCCTGGCCTACACCCTGGGCCAGCTCTGACTCTTCGGCATCTACCTATACGCATCTGAAGCTGGTTTCATTAGCTTGCTTAGATGAACGTTCATACATATTCCTACCAGCTTCAACCCGAAAAAGTCCGCGCGGAGTTTTTCCGGCTTCTTCCCATCTCGTTATTTGTGGTGGCGTTTGGTGCCGCCTTTGGATTGGCGGCCATCCAGAAAGGATTGGAGCCACTGCAGGCAATACTCATGAGCACCACGGTATTTGCGGGCGCTTCCCAGTTTGCCGCTGTCGATATGTGGGGCAGCGAGGTGTCGCTGATTCCTTTGATGGCCGTCGTGTTCGCCATTAATTCCCGCCATCTGCTGATGGGGGCCTCCCTGTACCCCATGCTCAGGGATGTGTCCCCGGGGCGGCGCTATGGCTTACTGCTGCTACTGACCGACGCCAACTGGGCCGTGTCCGCGCAGGAATACCAGAGTGGTAAACGGAACCTGGAGGTTATCCTCGGCGGTGGTCTTGTTCTGTGGGTGGCGTGGATTATCGGAACCTGGCTGGGGGTTTATTTCGGTGGCTTGCTGCAGAATCCCAAGTCTCTGGGCCTGGATATGGTGCTGGGTTGCTTCCTGCTGGCCATGGCACTCGGCGGCAACAAATCCCCCCGAACCCTGGTGGCCTGGACCGTCGCGGCAACCTCATCGCTGGCCGCCTGGAAATGGCTACCGCCGAATACCCACGTGGTTGTCGGTGCGTTGGCAGGTGGCGCTATTGGTTTTTTCTGGATGGAAAAGAAGTCTGAAACACCGGAATCTGTTGAAGAGGGGCGTTCATCATGACGGTTGAAACCACGGTTGCCGGCACTCTGGCCCTGATCGCCATCATGACGCTTGTCACCCTGGCGACTCGCTTCGGCGGTGTGTTCCTGATGTCGTTCGTAACGATCAACCCACGCATCGAAAGCTTCATCAACACCATGGCCAGTTCGGTGCTGATCGCGATCATCGTCCCCATGGCGGTAAGCGGCGATGCCGGCTCATTGGCAGCACTGGTTGTCACCGCTGTTATTATGCTGGCAACGAAGAAGCCTCTCCCCGCTATCGCAGCCGGTATCGCTGCAGCAGGGCTAGTCCGCTATGCAGGAATCACCGCGCTCTAGGGTTTTCCTCCGAATCAGGGCGAGGCAGGGCAGGTCTCCCAAAAATGTGCGGAGCCATGGATGGCGGAGCCCAAGCGTACATGGATGTATTCAAAGCGTTTTTTGGGAGACCTGCCCTGCCTCGGCCGCCTCAGCGGCACCAGTTTGAGGCACAGCGTCGGTCTCAGGCTCAGAGTTCGAGCCAGACGGTTCATGCATCGGATTGGTGCTGCGGAACGCCAATTCGCCGACTCCGGGGAGTTTGATGCCAAGCGCCAACGGGTTGATGCCCATCGAGAGCCCCAGAATGTTCAATTCCAGTCCTTCCCGAACACCGGCCAGAATACCAAAATAACCACCGAGCGATAGTTGATAACCGCTGCCGCCAGGTACCTCGGACACAACGCCATTTCCCAGATAATCCTTGCCAATCGCGTGGTTGGGCAGGGCCACGTCCATTTCCGGAATCTGACGGATCACCCAGGCGACGAAGGTGTTGCTGTTGGGGCCGGGCCAGGCGGTGTATTCCGTTGGGTATGGGTAGCGGTCAATCACCTCATTCAGCTGATCAATAATCCGCTCGGCCTGCTCACCGCGGATATCCGCAATCAACGTCGGCGGCGCGCCATACCAGGCACGATCCGGGTCGTCTGGCCGGGACTGGACCACGTAGTGACGCCAGCCCGTGACTTCATGAACATAATAGCCATCGGCGCCCGCCTCTTTGGTGCTGATCCAGGTATGCAATGAGAAATACCCCCGCCAGTTATAGGCACGGGCCCCGTAGACCTGAACCACCGCCGCCTGCTCCTGCTCCGGGCGTGGGGCAATGCCCGCGCTGGAGCGGTCTGCCGTTCGCCAGCTCCCTGAGTCCTGGAGGCCGGCGCAGGCGGCCAGGAACAGCGGGCCGGCGAGCAGAAGTGACAGTGTCAGGGTGAAACCGATAAAACAGCGTTTGAAGGTTTTCATCTGAATCCGGAAACGTTGAATGACCCATGTTTTGCGATGGTACGACGAAAGAAACTCAGAGTTCATTCATGCCGTAAAGTTCCCGTCGCCCGTGCTCTTGGTCATTTGATGGTCACGGTTTACTGGTATACGCTGAAAATACAGGCATTCGAAGCACTTGCCTGACACTTACAGCCTTGGAACAGGAGGCGTCATGTCCGACCATCATGTTTACAAGAAGGTGGAAGTGGTTGGCTCTTCGAAGAAAAGTATCGAGGATGCCATTGAGAATGCGATTGCCGAATGCAGCAAGAATCTTCGCAACATCGAATGGTTCGAGGTGCAGGAGACGCGCGGCCATGTGGTCGACGGAAAAGTCGGACACTATCAGGTCGTGCTCAAGATAGGCTTCAAGATTGAGGGAAGCTGACATCCGGTGATCTGAGCAAATTTTTGGTAAAACCATGGGAGGTATTCTTATGGGCACTGGACCAAATGCTCTGTTACTGGTTGATGTTCAAAATGATTTCTGCGAAGGCGGCAGCCTGGCGGTGCCTGGCAGTGATGACATTTTTCCGGCGATCAACGGATGGATCGACAAGGCCCAGTCGTCTGGATGGCCGATTCTTGCCAGCCGGGATTGGCATCCGGTGGATCACATAAGTTTCAGTGATCGCGGTGGGCCCTGGCCCGTCCATTGCGTTCAGGACACCCCCGGGGCCGAGTTTCATCGAAACATGGCACTGCCTGACTCGGCCATCCGGGTGAGCAAGGGCACCGCATTCGATACCGATGCCTATTCCGCGTTCGACGCTACCCAGCTGGACAGCTACCTGCGCCGCCACGGCATTCATCGGCTGTTTGTAGCCGGGCTTGCACTGGACGTGTGTGTCCAGGCGACCGTGAGGGATGCGTTGAAGCTCGGCTTCGAGGTTGAGCTCATTACCGATGGAACACGGGCCGTTCAGGCTGATAACGCCCCAGCGGTTTTCAAACAACTGGAAGAGGAGGGCGCGGAACTGTGCTGAAACACCCCCCGGTTGTAAAAGGGACTGACCTGCCTCTGCTGGTGGATCTGTATGAGCTGGCTATGGCCCAGGCGTACTGGTCCGAAGGCATGAACGAGAACGGGGTTTTCAGTCTTTTCTTTCGCACTCTTCCTGAGAACCGTAATTTCGTTCTTGCCTGTGGCCAGCAGCACGTGGCCCATATTATTGAATCTCTCGCCTTTACCGACGAACACATAAAGCGCCTGGAATCCCTGGGCAGGTTCCAACCCCGGTTTCTGGACTGGCTGCGGGAATTCCGCTTCAGTGGTTCTGTACATGCGATTGCGGAAGGAACGCCGGTATTCCCTCAGGAACCCTTGCTGGAAGTGGAGGGGCCTGTTGCCGAGGTTCAGTTGCTGGAAAGCCTGGTGATGAACTACGTGCATCTGGAATCTGTGCTGGCCTCCAAGGCGGTCCGCCTGATATTCGCGGCGCAAGGCCGGCCGGTCGTCGACTTCGGGATGCGCCGCACCCATGGTATGGACGCGGCACACCGAGGTGTGCGCGCGTACCGATTCGCCGGCCTGGCCGGAACCAGCAATGTCCTGGCAGGCCTGGATTTCAACATGCCGGTATACGGCACCATGGCACACAGCTTCGTTCAAGCCTGTACAGGTGAGATGGAGGCGTTCAGAACCTATGCCCGGCTCTACCCGGGCACAACACTGCTGGTCGATACCTATGACACCCGCTCGGCGGTGGCGAGGATCATCGATTGGCTGCAAGAAGAACCGGAGGTGCGTATTGGTGGTATCCGCCTGGATTCCGGCGACCTTGCCTCGGACGCTGCTGAATGCCGACGTATGCTGGATGAGGCGGGCCTTGGCGATGTAAAAATCATGGCGAGCGGCGGTCTGGATGAATACAAGATCGCGACACTTGTCTCCGACAACGCCCCCATCGACGGCTTCGGTGTTGGCACTGCCATCGGGGCCTCGAACGACGAGCCGGCATTGGAGCTTGCCTTCAAGCTTACGGAGTACGCGGACCTGCCAAGAATGAAAAACTCCCCTGGCAAGCAGTCGTTCCCAGGCCGCAAGCAGGTCTACCGTCGCCTTGACCCGAACGGCCGCCTCGCGCAGGACGTCGTTGCCGGCCGGGACGAAGTGTTTGATGGCGAGCCGCTGTTGAAGCCGGTCATGAAGCGAGGCCTGATCATCGAAGGCGCCATTCCGACACTGGATAGTCAGGTGGACAATGCGAAGCGGGCGTTGGATGCCCTGCCGAGCCAGTTTCGCTCGCTGGAGCCTGCACATGAAAATCCGGTTGTGATCAGCGACTTTCTCAGGGCATTGCAGCGGGACACGCTGGCAAAGGTCCGGGGCTGACTGAAAGGCAGAGGTGCGAGATTCCGCGTGGCCCGGGATTACCGAAGCATGCGCCGTCTGATGGCGCCAACCAACTGGTTCAGCAGTTCGCGGGATTGGCCCTCGTAAAGCGTGTGAAACTTTTCTTTCTGCACCTCTCGTTCATGGCTGGTGTTCGACGACAGGGAATCCTTGCGCAGATCCATGAAGTGGCAGGCGGCCAGATGGGCTTTTATATGGTTGTCAATCAGTTGCGTAATGAGCCCATCGACGTCGTCATGGCAAAAGGGGCGTACGCGATTGAGGGTACTGCGTGCGTCCAGTGCCGCCTTGCGGGCTTCCAGGCGTAATTCGCCGGCCGGTTCATCAGACTCCACAGAACGCAGGAACATGCCCAGCTTGTCGTGCAATAGCCAGACCAGAGGCCAGATGGCTTCGTAAGCGGCCTTTTCAGCAGAGAACTGCTCACTGGCAATCGGGTTTCTTCCGGCTTTCGTGGAGTCGGGGCCATTGAACTGGGACACGCGTATTTCGTCCATGTCATGCCACAGGCTTTCGACGCGCTGCTTCACGGTGTCACTCTGTTCAGCCGCGGCCCGCCTGGCGGCGGAGGCCGAAAACAGGGCGACAATTGCCACAACGAGTGCGGCAATTGCGATGAAGAACGTCAGCTGTGTTGTCGCGAGAAAGTCGAAAAGGTAGTCCATGTCCATGGCTGCCCGCTCCGGTAAGTGTCTGCACGACCCCTGGCTCGCTACTGGTTCTGCTCGGTCTGTCTGAATGGCAGCGCCTGCAGGGCATCTTCAGTATAGGCCATGACATGCTCCGCTTCTTCGCTGGTAAACCTTTCGATGGCGTCGCGAAAACCGGGGTGCATAACGCCATGCCAGGAATGGGTGATCACCGGCTCAAACCCCCGAACCAGTTTGTGCTCCCCCTGCGCGCCAGCATCGAAGCGTGCCAACCCCAGCTGTATGGCCAGTTCAATGCCTTGATAGTAGCAGGTTTCAAAATGCAGGTGGTCGAATTCCTCCAGGCAACCCCAGTAGCGCCCGTAGAGCGTATCCTCGCCCGTCAGGAATAGCGCACCGGCGATCATCTCACCCTCTTTTACCGCCATGACAAGGTGAAGATGCTCCGCTTGGCGGTCTTTCAGCAGGCGGAATAAGGCCTTGTTCAGGTATGGCCGCTGGCCCCGTTTCAGGTAGGTGGCCTGGTAAAATACGTGGAAGGCCGCGAGCACGTTATCCGGGATATCGTCTCCCGAAAAATGTCGGAATGAAATGCCCTGATCCGCAACCTGTCTTCTTTCCTTGCGGATTGATTTGCGCTTGCGCGACGTCAGCCGGGCGAGGAAATCCTCAAAGGTGTTGTACTCGTGGTTGTGCCAGTGGAACTGGCAGCCGATCCTGTGCAGTTGATCGTTCCTGTCCAGCAGTGCCTGGTCCTGGCGATCCGGGAATAGCAGGTGCCAGGAGTGGGCCCCCAGGCGTATGGTGATGGCATCCAGCGCATCGTGGATTCGTGCGGGCGTCATCCACTGGCGAAGGGTTTTCGAAAACAACAGCCGTGGCCCCTGGCAGGGTGTGAACGGGATGGCAATCAGCAGCTTGGGATAGTAATCCATGCCATAGCGCTGATAGGCATCGGCCCAGGCCCAGTCGAAGACGTATTCTCCCATGGAGTGAGCTTTCAGGTAGGCCGGAGCCACTCCGGCAAGCCGATTGTCCAGGTAGAACGCCAGATGGGCCGGTTGCCAGCCTGTCGCGGTGTTTGTGCAGCCAGACTCTTCCAGTGCAAGCAGAAACTCGTGTTGAAGAAAGGGGTTATAACGGCCGACAAACCCGTTCCAGTCTTGCGGATGGATGTCATCAATCGACTGGACGGGGCGGATTGTCAGTTCTGCGGTACCGGGTTCTGGCATGGTCGGGGCTTCTCCGTGGTTTACCCAGTACCATACGTCAGAACCCGGCCTGTGATCACTGCTCGGAAGTGCGGTTTTCCATGTCTTTGCAGCGCTTTTCCATTTTCTTTTGCCGTTTTTCCATCTTGGCGCTGTGTTTCTCTCGCCTTTCCTCGTGGATCTCGTCCCAGATCTCGCGTTGCTCGTCGGTCAGTTTCAGGCGATCCGCCATGTCGTTGCGGTGCTCTGCCCATTTTGCCTGGCGCTTTTCGTCATTGAACCAGCCTTTGCCCTCGCGCATGTTCTCGCACATCTCGGCTTTGTCGTGTTTGCCGCGGTGGTGTTCGCCGTGGTCCGAGGCCATCGCCATTGGGCTGGTCAAAAGAGTTGCTGCGATCAACGCGCTGGCAATGCGTCCGGAAGTGATGTGTTTCATTGGGTGTTCTCCTGTGTTGTAAATAAGCCTGCTCCAGCAGGCCCGGTCTGAACTCACAGGGACTATGCTAGCGGAGGACGGTGTCAGGCGGCGTCAGCGAACTGTAAAGGTTATGCAAAGGAAAATGATGCAAATCAGTGGGCTTGTGGGAGCGTGTTAGACTGCATTCAGTCACAACGGAGGATTGCCATGCAGAACCGGGTGCTGTTGGTTGAAGACGACGAGGAGTTGCGGGAACTGCTGTCCCGCTATCTGACCAATCAGGGCTTCACCGTAAGAGAAGCCGCAAACGGTCAGGATGGATTGTCACTGGCGCTGGGGCAACACTGCGACCTGGTGGTGCTCGATATCATGTTGCCGGATATCAGCGGCCTGGAAGTGCTGCGTCAGTTAAGGGCAAAAACCCATCTTCCCGTTGTACTGCTGACGGCCCGTGGCGATGAGACGGATCGAATCGTGGGTTTTGAGGTTGGCGCGGATGATTACATACCCAAACCCTGCAACCCCCGGGAACTGATCGCTCGGCTACAGGCGCTGCTTCGCCGTGTTGCCTGGGATCAGGAAGTGGGAACGGATGAATCAAGGGCATACGGCGACTTGCGGGTCGAGCCGGTTCATCGTCGAATCTACCACAACAACGTGGCACTGGATCTGACCGCTACGGAATACGAAGTGTTGCAGGTACTGCTGGCCCACGCAGGCAGTGTGGTACGCAAGACGGATCTTATGCAGTGGGCTCTGGGCCGTCGGCTGGAAGCCTATGATCGTACCCTGGATATGCACATCAGCAACCTCCGGAAAAAATTGGGCAACGACGACCCGCCCCGAATCGAAACCGTACGCGGGCTGGGCTATAGCTATCGGGTGCCGGCATGACCCGGCGGCTCAGGTTTCCTCTGTTCTGGCGGATATTCCTGTCGATCTGGCTGGCTATGGCGGTCACAGTGCTGATGAGTAATGTGGCAACCCGTGCCCTGATGGAACGGGAGCGAATGGCCATCGAACGACAGGTCGGTCTGCGGGAGCTGGCGCTGGAGGCTCTGGTGGTCAGGGAGAACGAGGGCCGCGGAGCGGCCTGGCGCTTCCTTAAGGAGCAGGGGCGGAGCCTGGACCTTCACCTGTCGCTGATAGACGCAGATCGCAACGACGGAGACCTGCCTTCATCCATCCGCGAGCGGATGAAGTCGGGGGGGTGGCACCGGCAGAAACCGGCAGTTATTGAGGTCGGTGCGGACCATCGCCTGGTGGCCTGGCCCCGCCTGGATGGCGAGGGCTGGCTTGATCCCAAGTTGTTCCGTCTCCTGGAACTGGGGCTGGCGTTCGTTATCATCACGCTTGCCTGTTGGTGGATTGCGCGTCTGGTTTCCCGCCCCCTTAAACATATGGAATCCACCGCTCGTGCCATTGCTGGAGGGGACAATGCGCTTCGGGTCAGTGATCGCATCGCGAGTCGACGGGACGAGGTGGGTGCTTTGGCGACAGCCTTCAATGCCATGACCCAGCAACTGTGCAGTTTGCTCGATCGCCAGACACACCTGTTGCGTGATATATCTCACGACCTCCGAACCCCCCTGACACGGCAACGGATTGCTATTGAGCTGGCCAGTGACGGTAGTGTGGATGCGGATCTGCTGGCCTCGATCCTGCGGCAGAATGAACGTCTGGAAGCGATGACCTCCCAGATCCTGACGCTCTACCGGGTCTCGGAGCAAGGAGGCGATATCGAGCGGGAAGCCGTGCAGCCAGTCGTGGTGATCAATGACGTTCTGAGGGATGCGGCGGACTACGCCGAGCACCGGGGAGTGGATTGCCAGCTTATGGTGGATGAGGGCTGCCGCAACACGTCGTTGTTAGGGGATCGCGGGCTCATCCAGCGTGCGCTGGACAATGTCCTTCAGAATGCCCTGGATCATACGCCGCCGGGAAAGAATGTGCATGTCGCGCTGCGCTGTGATCAACGGCACTTGTTGGTGGAAATACGGGATGAAGGCCCAGGTGTGCCTGAAGACGTTCTGCCCCATCTCTTTGAGCCCTTCTACAGGGCTGACAAGTCCCGCGGGGGCAAGGGGTGGGGGCTTGGTCTGGCTATCGCGAGGGACATTGTTGCCATCCATGACGGCCGGATAGAAGCGCTCAATGGCGAGCCGGGCGGTTTGATGGTGGTGTTGAGATTTCCGCTCTTTACCTCTGGGTGAAGAGGATAGAAAGGCTTGCTGTTGGCCTCATGATGGCTGTGTGTCAGGAACTGGTTTTATGTCCAAGGATTACCCGATACCCGCTGGCTTTCTTGAGCGGGAGACAGAGATCAAAAAGAGTCGGTTTATTGCCCGGGTTGCGCCGGTGTCGTCCCGGGATGAGGTCAAGGCCTGGCTTGAACAGGCCCGGAACGACCACCCGGATGCCCGTCATATCTGCTGGGCTTATCAGATAGGCCGGCCCGGCGCGGCCGCTGAAGCCGCCATGAACGACGATGGCGAACCATCAGGAACGGCCGGTAAGCCCATTCTCAGTGTCATTCAGCACAAGGACCTGGGAGACGTGCTGGTGATGGTGATACGGTATTTTGGAGGTATCAAACTCGGGGCTGGCGGCCTCGTCAGGGCCTACGCAGGAGCAACCGAAGCTGTCCTTTCGGGGGTTGAAAGGGTGATTCAGCAACCCATGTCACAAGTAACGGTGACGATGACCTTCGCAGATGAGCAGCCACTCAGGCATTGGTGTGACCAAAACGGTGCCGAGATTGGCAACGTTGGGTACAGCGCCGGTGTAACGGCTGACGTGAGCCTGGTGGAAGAGCGGAATCAGGAATTTACGGCGTTTTGCGAGAGCCGGGGTATGGGTTACCGTTTTGACAGCTAAGGAACCATTTGCGAAACGCTTCGTGTCGACTGTGCGTATACTTTAATAAATGAAGTATGGAAAGAGGCAACCAAGATTATGAAAGCTATCGTTGTGTCCCTGTTTTTGATGGCCCTGACGGGCTGCGCCAGCAACGTAGTCACCGATTACGATTCCAACGCGGTCTTCGGTAACTACAGTTCCTGGGCCTTTGCACCGAAGGGCGAGGACCAGTCTTTCACCTCGCTTGATGGTGGTCGGATAGAGAGTGCGGTTGAACGAGAGCTGAACCGAAAGGCCATGCGTAAAGTGGGCGAAAGCGAGGCGGATCTGCTTGTCACCTGGCAGGTGGTTGAGGAGGAGCGTCTCGAGCGCAGCGGTGTTGGGCTCGGCTTCGGCTTCGGCAGTGGTAACTTTGGCTGGGGGCTGTCGTCGGCTCCACCAGTGCGTGAAATCCAGGAAGGCAAGCTGGTGGTGGAGTTGGTAGACACGGAGACTGATCGTGTCGTCTGGCGCGCAGCAAGCCGGCGCTATCTGAATGAGAACCAGGCAACCGAGTCGCGGCGGGAGCTGATCGACGAGATTGTCGCGGACATGTTCGAAAAATACCCTCCCGGGGCGTGAGTGTCTCAACAGGGCTCTTAAACAACATGAGGACGTTATGAAGAATCGTTCTGGGGGACTGGTGTTCTCCACGGAACAGGGGCGTATGTGCCCGGACTGTCGCCACCCCGTTGATGAATGTGTTTGCGGGGCACCGGCTCGCCCCTCCGGTGATGGCGTTGTGCGCGTCAGTCGGGAAACCAAGGGGCGCAAAGGAAAGGGCGTTACCTTGATTACCGGTATTCCGATGGACGACAAGGAACTGAAAGCGTTCGCGAAGGTGTTGAAAGCCCGATGCGGAACCGGCGGCACGGTGAAAGAAGGCACCGTGGAGATCCAGGGTGATCAGCGAGACCTGCTGGTGCCCCTTTTGAAGGAAAAAGGTTGGACGGTGAAACGGTCCGGTGGCTGACATTGTATACCCACATGTATACTATGTAGAGTTCTGAACTTGTTCAACCGGAGAAAATGGATGCACGTACTGGTGCTGGGTGCAGGTGTTGTTGGTGTTACAAGCGCATGGTTCCTGAGGCAGCAGGGATATGATGTGACGGTAGTGGACCGGCAAAATCAGGCAGGCACCGAAACCAGTTATGCCAACGGCGGCCAGATATCGGTATCCCACGCCGAGCCCTGGGCCAAACCTTCTGCCCCCTTGAAGCTACTTAAATGGCTGGTCCGGTCCGATGCACCGCTGCTTTTTCGTCCCCGCCTGGACCCGGTCCAGTGGCGCTGGGCGATGGCTTTCCTGAAGCAGTGCACTGCTTCCCGGGCGGCTTACAACCTTCGGCAGATCGTGAATCTGGGGATCTACAGCCGCGCTCATTTACAAGCGTTGCGCCAGGACATCGGCATTGAATACGACCACCTCGAGAGAGGCATCCTGCATTTCTACACCAATCCTGAGGAATTCGAATTGGCCCTGAGGCCGGCCCGCATGATGCGAGAACTGGGGTGTGATCGTCAGGTGATTGACACCAACAGGGCCGTCGAACTGGAACCCGCCCTGGCTCCAGTTAAAGACCGGATTGCCGGCGCCACGTACACCGCGGAAGATGAATCCGGTGATGCCCGTCGATTCACTCAGTCCCTGGCGAAAAAGGCTGAGGAAGCCGGTGTGGAGTTCCTCTACAACAGCGAGATCCTGGGGTTCGAGAACACCCAGGATCGTGTTCTCGGAGTCAATGTTATACGTGAAGGTCGCCACCAGATCCTTCGTGCCGACAACTACGTGCTGTGCCTGGGTAGCTTCAGCGCTATTCTTGCTCGAAAACTGGGCCTGACTCTGAACATTTACCCAGCGAAAGGCTACTCCATTACGGTGCCGGTGAAGAGTGAGGCCGCTGCCTTCAACGTCAGCCTTACCGACGATGAATACAAGCTGGTGTACTCAAGACTGGGCGACCGCATACGGGTCGCAGGCACCGCGGAACTGAGCGGCTACAACCGGGCACTGAACCTGACCCGCTGCCGAACGATCGTCCGGCGCACCGCAGAGTTGATGCCCGATGCGGGGCACTGGGAAAGGGCCGAGTTCTGGGCCGGATTGCGCCCGGCGACCCCCTCCAATGTGCCCTACATCGGAAAGAGCCACTTCGGCAACCTCTACCTGAACACCGGCCACGGCACGTTGGGGTGGACACATTCCTGTGGTTCCGCGGCCGCTTTGGCGGACATTGTGGCTGGTCGCACCCCCGATGTGGATTTTGCGTTTACCGGGCTTTAGTGTTCCTGCAACTGATCCCGAATCAGTTTCTTGTTGATCTTGCCAACGCTGGTTTTCGGTATGTCGTCGACGAAATCAATCTGGTTCGGAATGGCCCACTTATTGATCTCACCGGAATCCACGAACTGCTTCAGGTGGTTCTGGATATCGTCCAATGACGCTTCCTCTCCCGGCTTCAGGATAACCAGGGCGTGGGGCCGTTCGCCCCATTTCTCGTCGGGCACACCCACCACCGCTGCACCGGCGACGGCTGGATGCTGACTGATCAGGTTTTCCAGATCCAGGGAGGACAGCCATTCACCGCCGGTTTTGATGACATCTTTGATGCGGTCCTTGATCAGCAGCGTGTTGTCTGGCTCCAGACTTGCCACGTCACCCGTGTGCAGCCAGCCACCTTGCCAGAGCTCCTCGCCTTTCTCCGGCTCCTTGAAGTAACTCTGGGTCAGCCACGGTGCCCGGGCAACCACTTCGCCCTTGGCCTCGCCGTCGTGGGGGACCGGTTCGCCCTCCGGATTCACGATTTCCAGTTCCACCATGGGCACGGCAATACCGGTCTTGATGCGCTTGGAGGTCTGCTGCTCCAGGGGCAGTTCCAGATCCTCTGCTGTCAGGTGAGTGGTGCTGAGAAGCGGGCAGGTTTCCGACATGCCGTACCCCGTGTACATGGATACGCCCAGCTTCGCCCCGGCGTCACATAGGCCGCGCGTAAGGGCGCTGCCACCGATCAGTACGTGCCAGTTGCTGAGGTCGGCCGTCTTGATGGATTCGGTTGCCATCATCATCTGCATGACCGTCGGCACACAGTGGGAGAAGGTCACCTTGTGCTCCTTGAGGAGGTCTACCAGCAGTTCCGGTTCATAGCGTCCGGGGTAGACCTGTTTTATGCCCAACATGGTGGCCGCGTAGGGCACGCCCCAGGCGTGTACATGGAACATGGGGGTCACGGGCATGTAAACGGACGAGGACCTCAGTAGCGGCATCTCATCATACGCAGACAAAGAGCCGGTCATGGCCAGCGTATGGAGAACGAGCTGGCGGTGACTGAAGAAAACACCCTTTGGATTCCCGGTGGTGCCGGTGGTGTAGAAGGTGGTGGCAATGCTGTTTTCGTCGAAGTCCGGGAAGTCGAACGTTGTACCGGCCTTGGCAAGCAGTTGTTCGTATTCGCCGAGTGATGGCAGTGATGTGGTTTTCGCTTGTGCCTCGTCACTCAGTTGGATGTAGTGTTTGACTGTTTTAATCTCGTCCTTCACACCTTCCAGGATGGGCAGGAAGTCATCGTGGACCATCACCAGGTCGTCTTCTGCATGGTTCATGGTGTAGACGATCTGCTCGGGCGACAGGCGTACGTTCACCGTATGCAGCACGGCGCCAATCATCGGGATGGCAAAGAAGCATTCCAGGTACCGGGGCGTATCCCAGTCCATCACAGCAACGGTATCGCCCGGTTTGACACCCGCGTCGGTGAGGGCGTTGGCCAGTCGGTTGATACGTTCAACCAGGTCGGTATAGGTGTACTTGCTGCGGTTGGCGTAGACGATTTCCTGGTCGGGAGAGTACCGGGGGCCGGAAAGAAGCAGTTGTTTGATCAGCAGTGGGTATTGGTGAGCGTTGTCTGCCGGCTTCAGGATGCGGGTCGGTGCCATGGTTCGGTGCCTCTCTCAATTGTTTAATTTATAACGAGAAGAGGGGTAAATCTGACACAGTTTCTGGCTTACGGAAACCTTTAGGCGATAAAAAAGCGCAGATCCGGTGCAGCGGGATTTAAATGGCCCGCTGGTCCCGGTCTGCGCTCTCGATGGGGTGTTCGCGAGAGGTTATTCGCGAGAAACTATTCGTAAGTGCAGAGGTAGGCCGTGTCGATGTCAGTCCGGGCCTTGAAGCTGGCCTGTCCCGCCACTTCAAAAAACTCGCCGGAACCGTAGGTCATCCATTCTTCCATGCCAGGCAGGAGAACGGTCAATACGCCACTGATCACCGTCATGGTTTCTTTCTTGCTGGTACCAAACTCATACTCGCCCGGGCTGATCACCCCCACGGTAGCCGGAAGACTGGAGGTCTGGAAGGCGATGGATTTGGCCTTGCCGTCGAAATACTCGTTAACTTTCAGCATGGGATACGCTCCTCAAAATTGTGGGAGCCTACTATACGGGAATTTTGTGCAACTCCAATGACAAATTTGCCGTTACTGGTCCCAGGTATTTCCACGCGTGTTGTCGGTTGTGGATACGCCGATATGCATCGCCGCCTTTGCCAGTATGTTGGCGCTCACTGGAGCGGTCAGGAAAAGGAACACGGTGATGAGCACTTCGGCAATGCCTATACCTTCTCCTTTGCTGCTGAAGTAGATGACTGAGCCCAACACAATGGCGCCTACGCCCACGGTGGTGGCCTTCGTTGGGCCATGCAGGCGTGTGTAGAAGTCAGGTAGTCGAGCCAGGCCAATGGCGCCGACCAGGGTGAAAAAACCACCGACGATCAGTAACAGTGCAATGGCGTATTCGGCAATGGGACTCATAACGGGGAACCTCTGGTCACAGGATGCTTGCCTTGTAGGTTATTCAATCACGCTGCCGCGCTTCAGGTATTTGGCCATCGCCACGGTACCGACGAAGCCCATCACGGCGATCAGCAATGCGGCTTCAAGATACAGGCGTGTACCCAGCGTTATTCCGAGCAGGACAATCAGCGCGATAGCATTGATGTACAGGGTGTCCAGCGCCAGTACCCGATCCGGTGCATCTGGCCCTTTGATCAGTCGATAGACATTCAGTATCGCCGCCAGGACAACCATGGCAATGGTGACGTACAGCGCGATGGTAATCATTGAAACATCTCCTTCAGGCGTGCCTCGTAGCGGGTGCGGATCGCGTTGATCACCTCGTCGTCGCTCTCGGCGTCAAGAGCATGGATTAGCAGCAATGTTCTGTCGTCACTGACATCGGCGCTGACGGTTCCCGGTGTCAGGGAAATAGTGCTGGCCAGCATGGAAATGGCCAGGGGGTGCGTCAACTCCAGGGGATAGGAGACCAGTATCGGCCTGGGGTCGCGGCCGCTGAGTATCAGGCGGGCGACGGAAACGCTGGACACCAGGATATCGTAGAGGACAAGGACCAGATACGGCGGCAGCTTCCAGGGACGCGTGAAGAAGGGAGGGTCCGGCCAGAAGCCGCGGGTCAATTGTGGAATCATCCAGGCCAGGGCCAGCCCCATGACAACACTGGCGCCAGAAACGCCGTCACTCAGAAACTGCCAGACGGTAAACAGGATGAGGCTGAGGTATGGCTGTGGAAAGCTCAGGCGGTCAAGCATTACTTTTCCTCCCCAACCATGGGTTTGCTCAGGATTTCTGTGTAGGCACTGGTGTCATGGAGCTGTGCCGCCGTATCTTCGGCGTAGCGGCTGATTGGCCCTGCGAGGATGACCATCACGATACTCAGAGAAATCAACGCGCTTGCCGATACAGACAGGGATGGTGTCAGCTTTTGAGGTTCTTCAATATGACCTTCCACGTTGCGCCAGAACACGATACTGCCTGCGCGGCTGTAGGCGATCAGCGTGAAAAAGCTGCCAATCAGCAACACGCTCCAAAGCCAGGCAACATCCGACTCGGTCACTGCCGACTTGAGAATCAGCAACTTGGCAAAAAATCCACTGAGGGGCGGCAGGCCCACGGCAGCCACCGCCCCCATCAGGAATAGCACACTCAGGAATGTGCGGTTGGCGATCCGTGGCGCAGTGACAATTTTGTCCTGGGCGCTGCCACGTTGGCCATCAACGAGATCGGCCACCAGGAACAGGCCACCGGCCACCCAGGTGGTGTTGAGGAGGTAGAACAATGCAGCGGATGTGCCGGCCACCGTGCCAAACGAAATGGCGGCAAGCAGCGTCCCGACAGAGATAATCACCTGCCAGGCAATCAGTTTCCTCAGGCTCGCGGCACCCAGGGCCCCGATGACGCCCATGGTCAGAGTGATCAGCGCCAATGGGAAGAGCCAGTCCATACCCAGGCCCGACAGCTCACCTGCCTGGTTGCCAAAGATCAGGGTGAAGACGCGGATAATGGCGTAGATACCCACCTTGGTCATGACCGCAAACAAGGCTGCGACCGGCGCTGTGGCGTTGGAATAGGCACCGGGTAACCAGAAGCAGAGCGGCAGGATGGCGGCTTTCAGGCCAAAAACCACCAGCAACATCATGCCGCCGGCTTTCACCAGGGGAAGGTTCTCTTCGGCCACCTGCGGAATCTTGACCGCCAGATCTGCCATGTTGAGTGTTCCCGTTACGCTGTAAATCATGCCAACGGCGATCAGGAAGACGGCAGAGCCCGCGAGATTCAGAACCACATAATGCAGGCCAGGAACGGTTCGGCTGGTGCCTTCGCCATGCATCAGCAAGCCATAGGAGGCAATCAGCAGAACCTCGAACGCAACGAAGAGATTGAACAGATCACCCGTGAGGAAGGCGATGTTCAGGCCAAGTAGCTGAAAAAGGAATAGCCCGTGGAACTGACGGCTGCTCTCGTCGGTACCACCGATGGCATAAATGTGACAAAACAGCGCCAGCACCGCGGTCATGACGAGCATCAGAGCCGCGAGCCGGTCCAGCACCAAAACGATACCGAATGGTGGTTGCCAGTTACCAAAGGCATAGAGGCGATAACTACCGTCGTCGGCGAGAACAAGAAGGACGATCGCAGCAACGAGCATCAGCACTGTGGTGGCAATGGCGAGCGTCCGCCTCAAGGCGATGGGCGCGTATCCCATAAAAGCCTGCAATATGCCGCCGATCAGCGGAATCAGTATGGGAGCAGTCAGCCAGTGGTTCATGTGTTGGCGCCCTCCTGCTCCTGCTTTTGCACAGTGCTGTCCTGTTCTGGAACGCGGCCGTTGACATGGTCGTCGTTGTTGTCGGCAAGACTGCGCAACGACAGCACAACGACGAAGGCGGTCATGGCGAAACCGATCACAATGGCGGTCAGCACCAGTGCCTGGGGCAGGGGGTCGGAATAGGTTTCCGCGCTGCCGATGATGGGCTGGCCACCGGTCGCCAGCCGTCCTGACGAGAACAGGAACAGGTTAACGCCATAAGACAACATGGTCAGGCCCACCACAACGGGAAAGGTGCGGGCTCTGAGCATCAGGTAAACCCCGGAGGCAGTCAAAGCCCCGATGACCACCGCGAATGCAAGCTCCATTATGAGCCCTCCTTATAGTTGGTACTCTTGATGGCCGAATGGGGCGACAGGCGACCAACGCTGGTCAGTGCCAGCAGTGTGGCGCCGATGACGGTCAGATAGACGCCGAGATCGAAGATCAGCGCCGAGGCGACCTCGAACTTTCCAACCACAGGCCAGTAAACGTAGTCGAACGTGGATGTGAGGAACGGATAGCCGAATGCGAAACTGCCAGCCCCGGCGATCAGTGCAAACAGCAGCCCCAGGCCGATGACGTTGTGGTAGCGGATTGAAATACGGCCCTGGGTCCAGGACATCCCGCTGGCAATGTATTGCAGGATCAACGCCACCGCAGTGATCAATCCGGCGATGAAGCCGCCACCCGGCATGTTGTGGCCGCGCAGGAATATATAGGCGGAGATCATCAGGGCCAATGGCAGCATCGGCCTGGCAATCTGCTGCAGCATCATCGGGTACGCATCCCGCGTCCAGGGATGGCCCTGGCCGTCACCCGGAGGCGGGGTCAGGTCGACATTGCGCAGCATTGCGTAAATGCCCAGTGCCGCAATGCCCAGAACCGTGATCTCACCGAGGGTATCGAAGCCACGGAAGTCCACAAGAATGACGTTGACCACGTTGGTGCCACCGCCGCCGGGTTTGCTGTTCTCGAGGAAAAACTCCGAAATGGACGTAAACGGCTGTGTCAGCATGGCCAGAGTAATGAGTGTCATACCGATACCAGCCGCGCCAGCGATCAGAATATCCCTGATGCGGCGGCCTTTCGGCGTCTCGATTGGCGTCCAGGACGGCATGTAGTACAGCGCCAGCATCAGCAGGACAATCGTTACCACTTCAACCGACAACTGCGTCATCGCCAGATCCGGAGCTGAGAAGCGGGCAAAGCCGAGGGCAACAAGAAGCCCGACGACGCTGAGCAAAACCAGCGCAAAGAACCGGTCACGATGCACTGCCGCCGTACCCAGGGCCGCAACCACCAGGATGGCAACACCGATAAGCGTGGGCCAGTCCACCGGGCTGAGCCCATTGCTGCCAATGGCAATCCCCAGGTCCCAGAGCGGGAGCACGGCAACCGCAATCACACTGACGATCAGCAACATGGCGTAGCGCTGCAGTGAGCCGTTCTCGATGTAGGCAGTAACGGTATGGGCAGTGTCCGAAATTCGGCTAACGATGGCCTCGAAGACCGCTTTTTCATCAATTTCCTTGAAACGGGCGTGGAAATCGAAAAACCGCTGGCGCTGGGTATACATCAACAGGCCACCGAAGAAGGCCACAAAACTCATCAACAACGGCAGGTTAAAGCCGTGAACAACCGTCAGGTGATACTCGGGAACGTCGCCACCCAGAGTGGCAGACGCTGCAGCATAGAGCAGTGGGCCGACGGAGAACGCCGGGAACATGCCAACCATCAGGCAGGCGAAGACCAGGATCTCGACCGGTATCTTCATGTACCTTGGCGGCTCATGGGGCGGAAAGATAGGCAGGTTGACGGGCCGACCGTTGAAAAACACGTCGTGGATGAACCGCGCCGAGTAGGCAACTGCAAATATGCCGGCCAGCGTTGCAATAAGCGGAGGCAGATAGGCCCACAGGCCGGGAAGATTCAGTTCCAGGGCTTCGGCGAAGAACATCTCCTTGCTCAGGAAACCATTGAGCAGCGGCACACCCGCCATCGACGCTGCCGCCACCATGGCCAGCGTGGCGGTATGAGGCATGTAGCGCCAGAGGCCATTGATCCTGCGCATGTCCCGGGTGCCGGTCTCATGGTCAATAATGCCGGCGGCCATAAACAGGGACGCCTTGAATATTGCGTGGTTGATCACGTGAAAGACCGCGGCGACGGCAGCCAGCTGGGTCCCCATACCGAACAGCAGGGTGATCAGGCCAAGATGACTGACCGTTGAATGAGCGAGGAGGCCTTTCAGATCATGCTTGAACATAGCGACATAGGCGCCAATCAGCAGCGTGGCCATGCCGGTAAAGCTCACCATGTAGAACCACTGTTCGGTGCCGGCGAGGGCCGGGTAAAGCCGGGCCATCAGGAAAATGCCGGCTTTCACCATGGTGGCTGAATGCAGATAGGCCGAAACAGGTGTCGGCGCCTGCATGGCGTGGGGTAGCCAGAAGTGGAACGGGAACTGTGCGGACTTGGTGAACGCGCCCAGCAGTACCAGCGTCAGTGCCACCGGGTACATGCTGTGGTTCTTGATCAGATCCCCGGCGGCGAGAACGTCCTCCAGCTCATAGCTGCCCACGATGTTACCAATCAGCAGAATGCCTGCCAGCAGTGCCAGGCCGCCACCGCCGGTAACGGCCAGCGCCATCCTTGCCCCGCGGCGGGCGTCTTTCTTGTGAGTCCAGAAGCTGATTAACAGGAACGATGTCAGGCTGGTCAACTCCCAGAAAACCATCATCAGCAACAGGTTGCTCGACAACACGATACCAAGCATGGAGCCTTTGAAGCACAGCAGAAGCGCGTAGAACTTACCGACGTTCTCGTGGGGCTTCAGGTAGTAGCGGGCGTACAGGATGATCAATAGCCCGATAATCAGGATCAGCAGGGTAAAAAGCAGCGATAGGCCGTCCAGGCGAAAGCTGAAAGACAGCCCGATGGCTGGCAGCCACTCGGTGGTGTGCTGCACGATGCCGCCGTCGGCCAGGATTGCCCAATGGGGGTATAGTGCCGCCAATCCAATGATGGCAGGGACACAGGAAATGACAGCAATTGCCGTGCGTCCGCCCTGGGCGAACAGCGGAGCCGCCAGGGCTCCCAGAAACGGCAGTAAAACGACCAGCGGTAGCGACATCGCAACCTCTTGTTGGCTTTCTTCTTTATGGATGGAGAAGCAAATGTTGCCTGAGTTTAGCCCCCGGTGTCCGTGCTTGCACGGGCAACCATATGAATGGTGGCCAGGATATCAGCAGTGATGGGGTGGATCCGGGAAGTAGGGCAAGCTGCCGCGATGCTTCTTTGCATCAGCAGCGACCGGTGAAAAGCCGGGATGTGTATTAGCCAGGGACCTTGCGGTCGTCATGGTTGCTCCGATAATCAGTTACCCTGGCTGATGATACGTGGCCGTCTACGCAGGTCAAGTACGCTGACCATTTATCCGCGTTCAGAAATCACGGCGGTCCTGGTAGGGTTTGTCGGGAGAGCCGGAATTCCGGGCAACGGCAATGCGCTGGTTAGCCCGCCCGAGTACCTTCTTCTGCAGCTTTGTTTCCCAGTCCAGTGCGGTTCTGTCGGTGGCGTTCCAGCTGCGGTTGAACAACAGCTTGCTGGCGGCGACGGCGTCTGGCGAGCGCTCGGCCAGCTCGCGGGCGAAGTTCATTGCTTCTGCCATGGGATCGTCGCTAACGCGGCTGACCAGGCCCATGGCTTTTGCTTCCGTGCCGTCGAATCGTCGCGCGGTCATGGTCAGTTCCTTGGCCAGATCAATGGGCACCAGTTCCCGCAGGGTCACCGTCAGGCTCATGTCTGGGATCAGCCCCCACTTGCTCTCCATGATGGAGAATTCGCAGTCGCTGGTGGAAAACCGAAAGTCGGCACCCAGCGCAATCTGGAAACCACCACCGAAACAGTAGCCATGGGTAACCGCAATTACCGGTGCCGGCACATCCCGCCATAAATAACCGACATTCTGGGCAAGGTTGCTGATCCTGCGGCCAGGTTTGACCAGCAGCTTGAGGAAATTCACCGGATTCTTCGACACGGTCTTCACATCCAGCCCGGAGCAGAAAGCGTCTCCGGCACCGTTCAGTATGATGGCGCGCACACTGCGGTCTTTCTTCAGGGTTTTGGCCGCCCTGGTGATCGCCTCGAACATGGGCATGTCCAGACCGTTGTATTTATCCGGCCGGTTCAGGGTCACGATGGCGATACCGTCCTCAATCGTGATCAGTACCCGTTCAGAATCGCGTGTGCTCATAGTGTGGGTTCCATGTCATACGTTAGTCGTAGGCCGCTATGCTACCATGTTGCCTCCTGATGAAAACGTCCGCATGAGACGAGACGACCAGACGACCAATCAAAGAGAAACAACATGACCGCTGCCTACCCGAACCTGCTGAAACCCCTCGACCTGGGTTTCACCGAGTTGAAAAACCGCGTGCTTATGGGCTCCATGCATACTGGCCTGGAAGACCGGTTCTGGAACATCCACAAGCTTGCCCGTTATTTTGCCGAGCGTGCGGAAGGCGGAGTGGGGTTGATGGTTACCGGGGGCTTTTCACCCAACTTTGTCGGCCAGCTTTCGCCCCTGGCGTCCACCATGAACCATCGTGGCACCGCCATGCTTCACCGTCATGTCACCAGTGAAGTTCATGACGCTGGCGGCAAGATCTGCCTGCAACTGCTTCATGCCGGTCGCTATGGCTACCAGCCGTTCAGCGTATCCGCCTCGGCCACCAAGGCGCCGATTACGCCGTTCAAAGCTCGCGCGCTCTCCACCAAGGGGGTCGATAAGCAGATTGATGACTTCGTCAGCGCCGCGAAACTGGCGAAACTGGCCCGTTATGACGGCGTTGAGGTTATGGGGTCGGAAGGGTATTTCATTAACCAGTTCCTGTGTGAGAGAACCAATAAGCGTACTGACAAATGGGGCGGACCGTTCGAGAACCGCATGCAGTTGCCGGTGGAGATCGTTCGCCGCATGCGGGAAGCGGTCGGCCCCGAGTTCATTATCATTTACCGCCTGTCGATGCTGGACCTTGTAGAAGGCGGGCAGACCTGGGACCAGGTGGTGCAATTGGGCAAGGCCATCGAAAAAGCCGGTGCCACCATTATCAATACCGGTATCGGCTGGCACGAAGCCCGAGTGCCAACGATCGTGACGTCGGTGCCACGGGGCGGTTTTGCGGATGTGACCGCCAAGTTTTACGGCGAAGTGGACATTCCCGTGTGCACCACCAACCGCATCAACACCCCGGAGAAAGGCGAGGAAATCCTCGCGGCGGGCAAGGCCGATATGGTGTCCATGGCGCGACCGTTGCTGGCGGATTCGGAATTTGTGCGCAAGGCCGAGCAGAACCGTAGCGACGAAATCAACACCTGTATTGCCTGCAACCAGGCCTGTCTGGATCACGTATTCCAGCTCAAACGGGCGTCCTGCCTGGTGAACCCGCGCGCCTGTCACGAAACCGAACTGGTCCTGACGGTGGCTCCGGTCAGCCGCCGCGTGGCGGTGGTCGGAGCCGGTCCTGCCGGTTTGGCCGCCGCGACCACTGCCGCCAAGCGGGGTCACAAAGTGACGCTGTTTGAAGCGGATGACAAAA
Organism: Marinobacter sp. UBA2688; assembly: GCF_002352785.1. Classification (NCBI taxonomy): domain Bacteria; kingdom Pseudomonadati; phylum Pseudomonadota; class Gammaproteobacteria; order Pseudomonadales; family Marinobacteraceae; genus Marinobacter; species Marinobacter sp. UBA2688. The sequence goes on along the minus strand of NZ_DELU01000007.1, from coordinate 262,547 downwards.
TTGGCGGCCAGTTCAACTACGCCAAGCGCATCCCCGGGAAGGAAGAGTTCTATGAAACGCTGCGTTACTACCAGCGCCAGATCGAAATCCTGGGTATTGAACTGAAGCTCAATACCCGCGTGGATGCCGATGTATTGGGAGAGCAGGGCTTTGACGACGTGATCATCGCCACGGGCGTGAAACCGCGTACGCCAAGAATTGATGGCATCGACCACCCGAAGGTGCTCGGTTACCTCGATGTTCTGCGCCACAACAAGCCCGTAGGCCAGTCGGTAGCGGTGATAGGTGCCGGTGGTATCGGCTTCGATGTCAGCGAGTTCCTCACTCACGAATTCGGTCATCACCCCGAGGGAGAGCAGGTCAGCATGGCAGACTGGCAGGCTGAGTGGGGCGTTGATCCGCAATTCGACGGGCCGGGCGGCCTAGCTAAGCGCAAGCCGACATCGTCACCCCGCAAGATCTACCTGATGCAGCGGAAAACCAGCAAAGTCGGCGGTGGTCTGGGCAAGACCTCTGGCTGGGTACATCGCAACAGCCTCAAGCACCGTGACGTTGAGATGCTGAGAGGGTGTAGTTACGAGAAAATTGATGATGACGGTCTGCATATCACGCTGTCCGACAAGGACGGTAAGGTCACCGAGAGCAAGGTTCTGGCGGTAGACAACGTCATCATATGCGCAGGTCAGGAGCCTTTCCGGGCGTTGTTTGATGATTTGGTCAATCGGGGTATTCAGACCCACCTGATAGGTGGTGCGGACGTGGCCGAAGAGCTGGACGCCAAGCGTGCTATTCGGCAGGGGACGGAAGTGGCTGCCCGGATCTGACCGGGTGGACAATTTTGGTCATAAAGTGATCATCTTGATCATTTGTGACCCGTTTGGGCGTCAGTCATCGTTACGGTGACTGACCCGGGTTACCGAATGGCTTTCAGAGCCTCGCTGATGGCGTCTGCCTCGGCGGACAAAACCCGATAGCGAAGGCTATCGGCCTGCTGGCTGGCCTGAAGTAGCTGTTTCTGCTTCATGTCGTAAAGGCGACTGAGCAGTGCGCATTGCTGGTTTTTTTGCGGTGCGTTCATGGTATTACCCTCCACAGGGAGTAGCCTGTGTCAGTTATTTTTACGTTTTGCCTCGGCTTTTGGCCTTGTATTGAAAACTAAGCATAACCCGGGCCAAAAGCGCTCAGGCTCGGGTTACCTTCCGAATCTCGCCCGATAAATGCCGGGCGCCAGGCCGGTATGCTTCCTGAACAGACGGCTGAACGAACTGACATCTTCATAACCGACCAGCCGCGTGACCTCTTCAACCGCCACCCGCGAATTCTCCAGATGCTGCCGGGCCGCCTCTATTCTCAGAATCTGCAGGTAACTGGTGGGGGTGTCCCCGGTTGCCGCTTTGAACCGACGAATCAGCGAACGCTCCGTTAGATCGGCGAATGCGGCAAGGGCTTGCAGCGTCACCGGCCGGGTGTAGTTCACATCCAGCCAGTCCTGCAGTTTCAGAATCGCGGCATCGGAATGATAGCGCCGGGCCTGTAGCGCTCCATAAGGCGCCTGGCTGGTCCGCCCCGCATCAATAACAAACGCCTTCGCCAGTTCACGCGCCACCTTCGCCCCGGCGTAGCGTTCCACCAGATACACCCCCAGATCCCACCACGCCATACCACCGCCGGCACAGGCAATGTGCCCATCCACTGTAATCAGCTTTTCCGGCTTTAGGTCTACCCCGGGAAAGCGTTTTCTGAACTGGTTGCTGAACCCCCAGTGCGTCGTTGCCTGCCGCCCGTCCAGCAACCCGGCCTCCGCCAGCAGAAACGCCCCCGTGCAGTTACTGGCCAAGCGGACCTGTCCGGTTGGCGCCTCCCGAAAGCCGCCGAGCCAGTCAACCAACCCGGGATTGGCCTTCAGAACCTGCGCAATCGGCGCGCCAATCGTGGGAACAATGACCAGGTCTGCCTGCGAATTACCGGTGGGAATGTCCCGCCAGTCCCCATCGGCCATCAACGTTATCCCATTGATACACCGACAGGGCCGACCACCCTCGGTCAGCAATTGAGTGGTGAACTGCTGCTCCGGAGGCGTATCGTTGATGCGTGCCCAGGTTACCCCCGCCAGTCGAAACAGGTCGATAACCCCCGTAATCGCACTGGCAAGCGCCCCATCAAACCCAATAACAGAAACCGTTCGCATGCCACCTCCAAATCAGGGCGCCAGCCGGGAAGACCCTCCCGGGACTGTCGGCAGCAAGGATGCTGCCGTCAAGCGTACACGGACGTATTCACAGCGTGTCCCGGGAGGGTCTTCCCGGTTGGTGCCCGTCTGCCGAGCACCACAAGCCGCGCATTCACAAAAGGAGACCTAGAATAAAAATGGCAATTTTAACCATGATTATGTCATTAACGCCGGTTTCAACAAAAACAACCGTATGAGAGGCTATACGCCATAAACAGGAGACCCGAAATGACCGACACCCTGATTGACCGCCGCGACCTGGCGTTCCAACTCTACGAAGTACTCGACACCGAAAGCCTCAGCGAACGCGAGCGCTTTAGCGAACACAGCCGCGACACCTTCGACGCCGTCATCGAAACCGCCGACAAAATCGCCCGTGACAAATTCGCTACCCACAACAGCGCCGCCGACAAAGACGAGCCAAAATTCGTCGACGGCCAGGTGGAAATGCTGCCTCAGGTCAAAGAAGCCTTTGACGCCTACGCCGATGCCGGCTTCATTGCCGGGCGCTACGACTACGAACTGGGTGGCATGCAGCTCCCCGAATCCGTCATGGCAGCGTGTAACGGCTTCTTTACCGCCGCTAACCCGGGCACTGCGGGTTACCCGTTCCTCACCACCGCTGCCGCCAACCTGATCCGCGTGTTCGGCAACGACCAGCAGAAAAGCACCTTCCTGCCACACATGCTCAGCGGCCGCTTCACCGGCACAATGGCTCTGACCGAGCCCCACGCCGGCTCGTCACTGGCTGATATCCGCACCTCGGCCACGCCGACTGACGACGGTCATTACCTGATCAAAGGCGCCAAGATCTACATCTCCGGCGGCGAACAGTCCCTCACCGAAAACATCGTTCACATGGTGCTGGCGAAGGTCAAAGGCGCCCCGGCAGGCGTAAAAGGCATCTCCCTGTTTATCGTGCCGAAATTCATCGTGGATGAAGAAGGCAACGCGACTGAACGTAACGGCGTGAACCTGGCCGGCCTGATTCACAAGCTGGGCTACCGCGGGACCACGTCAACGGCGCTCAGTTTTGGTGACGACGCACCCTGCCATGGCTATCTGGTGGGCGAGCCCCACCAGGGCCTGAAGTACATGTTCCAGATGATGAACGAAGCCCGTGTGGGCGTCGGCTTCGGCGCCGCCGTGATTGGTTATCGTGGCTACATGCACAGTCTGGAATACGCCAAGGACCGCCTGCAGGGCCGCAAGCCGTCAGAAAAGAACCCGGAGGCACCCCAGGTTCCCATCATTGAGCATGCCGATGTGCGACGCATGCTGCTGGCCCAGAAAGCCTACAGTGAAGGTGGCCTGGCGCTGTGCCTATACGGCGCACGCCTGATGGACGACCAGCACACCCATCCGGACGAGCAGAAGCGGATGGAAGCCGGCAAGTTGCTGGATCTGCTAACGCCAGTCATCAAGGCCTGGCCATCCGAGTTCGGCCCGAAGGCCAACGACCTGGCTATCCAGGTCTATGGCGGTGCCGGTTACACCCGGGAATACCCGGTGGAGCAGTGCTGGCGGGATAATCGCCTGAACCCGATTCACGAAGGCACCAACGGCATCCAGGCACTGGACCTGCTGGGGCGCAAGATCTGGCAGGATCAGAGCCACGGCCTGCAGTTGCTGATGCAGGAAATGCAGGTGGACCTGGAAGCCGCCACCACCGATCGGTGCCAGCAATGGGCGCTGTCCCTCAGTGAAACCCTGCAGCAAGCAGTGAAAGTGACCCAGAGTCTGGGTAAATCCCTGATGTCGGAGGATCCCGACCGGGTGTTGGCCAACGCGTCCTGCTACCTGCACCTGTTCGGACATATCATCGTATCCTGGATGTGGCTGCGTCAGGCCAACGCCGCCGCCAAGGCCCTCGGTTCTGCCAACAGCGACGAAGAAAGGAACTTCTACCAGGGCAAGCTTCAGGCCGCCCAGTACTTCTTCCATTGGGAGTTGCCCACTGTGGCACAGGATCTGGTGCTGCTCCGCAACCAGGACGACACCTGCATGAACATGAAGTCGGAGTGGTTCTGAAACTGGCGGACTGACACAATCTAAACCAGACTGTAGGCTGGCCCCGGAACGCAGGTTTCAGCGTACCGGGGCGCTTTCCTATCCTGCTGCATCCACAGGGAAGAAGCTGCCATGACGTCGGGACACGCCTCCAATGCCTATCGCCCGGTACGCTGTGAAATTCACAGTTTGCTCCGGGAGTATCTGACCTCTTCAAAACTGGCCGAGATTGTCTATCGCGACGATGCCGGTCAGATCTGTACGACCCACGATGTCATCCGCGATCTCTTCAGTCGCGCTGGCCAGGAGTTTGTTTTTCTTGGGCGGGGGCACATGGTTCGCCTTGATCACGTGCTGACACTGGACGGTAAGGTCGTAGCCGGAGCCAATTAATGGCTACAGGTTATTGCTTTCGCTAACTTATTGTCGCTGCTAACAAAAACGTAATTCCCAAGTAATTGTGCCCGCTCCGTCACGGCCGTAGACTTGTCGCTGTTGTTTTCACACGCCAAAGAAAGGACACAGTTATGAACAAGCTGACACTGAGCGCACTGGCACTGCTGATGACGCTGGGCCTTGCGGCCTGCAGCCAGGATGACAACGAAGGCGTCGATCTCGAGGAAGCCGGCGACAACGTTGAGGAAATGGCGGATGACGCTGGCGATGCGGTCGAAGAGACCTACGAAGATGCCACCGGCCAGAATGACAGCGCCTGGGACGAAACCAAGGACGCTGCTGGAGATGCCGCCGAAGAAACTGGCGAAGCAATGGAAGAGACCGGTGAGGAAATGGGCGAAGCCGCTGAGGAAGCCGGCGACTCCATGCAATAAGATTGCGTCTGTGGCCTGCCCTTTATGGGCAGGCTTTTTTGGTTGTAAGAAATTGTTAAAGAAACTGTCTTTTTACTGTCTGAAATCTGTCACCTAACCCACCGACACTGTTCTCTCGAAAACCAATAACCCACCCGAGAGAGAGCAGGACCATGGCAAAGCATGACCTGGATCCCAACTACCTGGATCCCAATTACGAGCCCGTCGTCAACCATTCAAGCAACACGCCCTTTCATCAGGTCCTCGCGGCCCGTATGCAGCGCCGTACCGTTATGAAAGGTTCCGTTGGCGCCGCGTTGGCCAGCGTTATGGGGTTGGGCCTGGCTGGCTGTGGCAGTGATGACGACGATGACAACGGTTCCTCCACAGGGGGAAGTTCCGCCAATACGGATCTTGGTTTCAAGGCGGTTGCCGTATCCAGCGACAATGAAGTCGTTGTTCCCGAGGGATACTCATCCGTGGCTTTTCTTCCCTGGGGCACCCCGATCACCGGATCCTATCCCGAGTATAAAGCCGATGGCACCAATACCGGTGCCGATCAGGAACAGCAGGTTGGAATGCACCACGATGGTCTCCATTTCTTCCCGATTGACCAGAAGGCCGGTGGCAACAGCTCAACGGAAGGCCTGTTGGTGATGAACCATGAGTACATCGAGCAGGACTTCATTCATGCCAATGGCCCGACCAATGCTGCTGATAACGGTGGCGTGCGACCCGCCGATGAGGTTCGCAAGGAAATTGCCGCTCACGGTGTGTCTGTCGTTCACATCAAGCGTGACACCAACGGTACCTGGGACGTCGTCTTCGGCAGCCCATTCAATCGTCGCATTACCGGCAACACCGAGATGGACATTCGTGGCCCGGTACGTGGTTACAGCAAGCTGGTCACAACCTACAGTCCCGACGCGACCGAAACTCGCGGTACCCTGAACAACTGTGCGATGGGCCCAACGCCCTGGGGCACCTACCTGGCCGCGGAAGAGAATTGGCACGGTTACTTTGCCAATAGCGATGCGACCCAGCCTCGCGAGCAGACCAGACATGGTGTTGGCAGCTCCAGCCGATACGACTGGGAGTTGGCAGACAGTGCGGCCGACCAATATGTGCGATTCAATGTGAGCACGACCGGAGCGGCGGCTACAGATGATTATCGCAACGAAGCCAACACCTACGGCTTCATGGTTGAAATTGATCCGTTTACGCCGGAAAGCAAACCCCAGAAACGCACTGCGTTGGGACGCTTTGGTCACGAGGGCGTCATCTTTGCGCCGGCGAAGGAAGGTGAGCCGGTGGTGTGTTACTCCGGTGACGATTCCCGTTTCGAGTACATCTACAAGTTTGTGTCGTCTCAGCCCTACTACGCCGCGACGGCCGGTGGCTACCTGTTGGATGAGGGTACCCTGTACGTTGCCCGCTTCAACGAGGATGGCTCTGGTGACTGGCTGGCGCTGGATCTGGACGACGCGGATTTCGCCAGCAAGGTTGCTGCGGCTGAAGGCGGCATGGTCGGCGATATCCAGTTCGACGGTTTTGAGAACCAGGCTGATGTTCTGCTGAATACCCGCCTCGCAGCCGATATTGCCGGCGCTACGACGATGGACCGCCCGGAGTGGGGTGCCGTTGATCCCAACTCTGGCGAGGTCTATTTCACCCTGACAAACAACTCGAACCGGGGCCAGCCAGGGTTCGACGACGTCAACGCCGCCAACCCGAACTCTCCCAATGCCACCGGCCACATCATTCGCTGGACTGAAGAAGGTAGCGATCACACGGCTACCAGCTTTGACTGGGACATCTTTGTCTTCGCCGGCGAGCAGGGTACGGAAACTGTTGTCGATGGTGAGGCCGTCGTCTCCCTGAACGATGATAATATTTTCAACAGCCCGGATGGCCTCTGGTTTGACTACAATGGCCGGCTGTGGATCCAGACCGATGGTTCTGATGCTGACCCGTACTTCAACAACATGATGCTGGCCGCCAATCCGGAGACACGCGAAATCAAGCGCTTCTTCGTCGGGCCCCAAGGTTGTGAAGTAACTGGCGTTGTCAGCACACCGGACGTTAAGACCATGTTCGTGAACATCCAGCACCCGGATGGTAACTGGCCGAACGCGGCCGAGTCCCGTCCCCGCGACGCCACTGTTATCGTAACCAAGGACGATGGCGGTGTGATCGGCGCCTGATCGCCTGATAGAGGCGCCACGGGCGCACACCGACAAGAGCCAGCCGTAACGCCGGATTCTTCCAACAGGACGTCTCCGGCGTTACGGCTTTTTTGTTTCAGTTTTTCATCGATCTGCCGTAAAACCAGTATTGGTCAACTAAAGTAGCAGTTATAAGTAAAGGTCAATTCTTTACTCTCAAGAGTAATCGTCAAAAAAGATGCATTCACTAATAATGAAAATAAAGAGGTGGATATGGGTTTGCTCAGTCGGCCTGTTCTGGTTGTGGGGGTGTCAGTCGCCGTTGTCGTCGCCTTTGGGGCTTTCCTGGTGGCGCCGTTGATAGGGTTGGATAGCGCGTCGCTGGTGGCGGGCGTGGTTATTGGCCTGGTCGTCGCCACCGCGTATCTGGTGTTACGCGTTCTGGAACCGGTTGAACGTTCCATCAAGCAGCTCAACGCCGGTAAGCTGCCAGCGGATAGTCCGCTGGGCAAACAGTGTGCAAGCCTCCTTGCGGACGCCAAAGCAGGGCGGGCACTGGTGGAAACCCTGTCCGGCAGTGCCGATAAAAGTGCCATTTCTGCGGCCCAGGTGTCCCACGCGGCCGACCAACTAAAAAACCGCCTGGATCGACAGGTCAGTGAAACTGCACAGATGGCGGAGTACGCGGGTCAGATTACCGAGAGTGTGCGTGAATCCGCCCAGCAGGCCACCGATGCTGCGACCATGGCTCTGCAGAACCGTCAGGTGAGCGTTGAGGGCCGTGATGCGCTGACCACTGCCATCAATAGCGTGCGAGCCGTGCACGAGCAGTCCAGCGAGAACCTCAGATTAATTCAGGAACTGAACGAGAAATCCAACAAGATCCAGGGTGTCACCACCACCATTCAGGGCATCGCGGAACAAACCAACCTGCTGGCCTTGAACGCGGCAATTGAAGCCGCTCGTGCCGGCGACCAGGGGCGGGGCTTTGCGGTGGTTGCCGACGAGGTCAGGCAATTGGCCGGGCGAACCGCGCAGGCAACCGGTGAGGTGGCCGAAACGCTGCAGGAAATACGTTCCGATACCTCCCTGATTGTTTCGCGGATCGAGGACCTGGCCAAGAGCGTTGAATCCGGCTTGGAGTCAGTTGAAAGCGTTGGCGAGCGCCTTGATCAGATTCGTGATCAGTCTGACCGTGTGCAGCAGCAGGTGGCGCGCATTGCCGAGATTGACCAGAACAACGAGCAGAGCCTGCAGCAGGTATCGTCGGCCATTGAAACGGTTCGGGATCAGATTACCGAGAGCGATACCAGCGTTGCGTCGCTTGCCCAGCAGGCAGCGACACTGATGGAACTGGCGGAAGAGGCCAACGCGGCATTTGCGTTGAACAGCGATGAAAGCTATCACCGCTTCTTCTACGACCAGGCCCGGCAGGGTGCGGACCGGATTGGAAAGCTCTTTGAAAAAGCGGTTCGCGATGGGCAACTGGCAGAAAGCGCCCTGTTTGATAAGCAAAGAACCCCCATTCCCAAGACCGATCCACAGAAGTATTCCAGCAGCTTTGATCGGTTCACCGATCAGCAACTGCCCACCGTTCAGGAAGCGGTGAAAGGGGCCCACCCGTCGATGGTCTTCGCGATTGCCGCCGCGCCGGATGGCTATGTGCCGACCCACAACCGTGATTTCGCCCATGCGCCAACGGGCGACCCGAAAGTGGATCTGGTAAAGAGTCGCAGCAAACGGCTGTTTAACGACCGCACCGGTGCTCGGTGTGGCAGCCATACCCAGAATATGCTGCTACAGACCTACCGCCGGGATACTGGCGAGGTTATGCATGACCTGTCAGTGCCGATCTACGTGAATGGCAAGCACTGGGGTGGCTTCCGCCTGGGTTACAAACCGGACAACCGCTAAGTTCCAGCGGTTTCCGGCTCCTGTTGCTGTGATACACTGCGGGTGTGGAGCCAGAGGAGAGTGACTTGTCCGAGCACGAATACATCCCCGCCAATGCAGACCCCATAGCACGACGTGAAGAGCCAGGCCGCAACCTGGCGGTGCTGGTTTATATCCTGCAGGCGCTGTCGTTCTTTGTCGGTGGCATTACCGGCCTGGTGGGTGTGATCATCAATTACGTCAAGCTCGATGACGTAAAGAGCACCTGGATAGAGCCTCATTTCCGTTGGCAGATACGAACCTTCTGGATCGGGCTGTTATGGACGGTGATTGGCATCGTGACGACGCCACTGATCATTGGCTGGTTTGTGTTACTGGGCATCTCCATCTGGATCATCTACCGCATTGTGAAAGGCGCCCTGGCGTTGAACGACGGGAAGCCACCGGAACCTCACTGATCCTCGGTCACTTCCCTTAACCGGGTGGCGCTGATGGCGCCGGCCAGCCCCATGGCGCCCAGCGTCAGTATCACCGCCACGTCGGATATCATCGATACCAGCGCTGTCAGCCCGCCCGTTGCCAGTAACAGCACCCCAATAACGGTATTGCTCACGGAGGTATAGTCGGTGCGTTTGTTGCCGCCTGCCATATCGACCAGATACGTTTTACGTCCCAGTCGAACCCCCGCATGCGCAATGCTCAGCACGAAGAACCCGGCGGGATAGAACCAGATGCTGGAGGTTGCTTCGCCGGCAAACAAAGCGGTCAGGCCCACCGTCAGGCAAGCGCCACTGGCGACAATGGCACCGCGAATCATTACCCGCCGGCTGGACTCGTCCGCCATCCAACCCCACACGCTGGCGCTGATGGAACTGGCGAGGCTGCTCGCCAGCAGAAAGACGCCCAGAAGCCACCCGGTATCAGAGTTTTTCTGGGCGAGCACGACAAAGTAAGGCGACGCCAGCGCTGAGCACAACAGCAGGGCGCGGGTAATCACGAAGTGCCGGAAGGGCACGTCATCCCTGAGAAGGGACAGGCTTTTGAACGCGTCCCCAAGCGCATTGCCGCCACCGCCGGTTTCGCCCTCGTATTCATCAACAGAGGCGAATAGAAAGCCGGCAATAACCCAGAGGCAGGCAGCCAACAGGAGCAGGAGGGTGTAGAAAAGTACGCCAGGGTCACCCCGGTTCCAGAACAGCAAGGCGGTGAGGATGACTGTTGCGGTCCCACCGATGGTGGAGGCCAGGCCAGACAGCCGCCCTCGGCGTTTCTTCGGGATGCATTTCCCCTGCACGTCCTTCATGGACACCGAGCAGAACCCCCGGGCCAGGGAAAACAGCACCAATGCGCCCACCACGCCGGCGCCCGCGGCGTAGCCCTCCAGGAACCAGACGCTCGCCGCCATGCCCAGAACACTGGCCGCCTGGCCAAAGCTTCCCAGGGTCCAGAACCATTTGCGTACAGGCTTGCGCCGGACCCAGGCACCGATCACCATTTGCGGAATCATTGAGCCGGACTCCCGGATCGGAACCAGCCAGGCCACCAGGGCAGGCGCTCCGATAGCGCTCAAAAGCCAGGCCAGCACGGTCTTGGGGCTGATCAGCAAGTCACCAAGTTTGGTCAGCACATTGCTGCCGAGGATCAGGAAGAAGTTGCGTGGCACCTCCCGGCAGGCTTCATCGGGGATGTCCGTGCAGACCCGGGCGTCTTCTTCGTTGGCAATCAGGCTGTAAACCTGGTCGAGGGTGTCCTTGTTTCTGGCGGGCAAGTTGCCGTCCTCCTGAACAAATGGCTCATAAGGATACCAGCTAAGGCGAGTTGCCTTAAGGCAGGAGGGCCGCGTTGCGGGTGATTCAGACCAGGTGGTGGTCCCACTGGACCGGCAGATCGGCGATTTGCCGTGACTGATTGTCCTGCCCCAGGCGCACCAGTTTTCCGCGTCCGGAGGAGATCAGGAAATCGCCTCCTGCCAAAGCCTGGACGCCAGCGCAGTCGGGTATGGACGCCCTGGCCAGCAGTTCGCCAGTGATGCCATTGAACACCACGGCGGTGCCGCCCACTGGCGACGCGGCAGCGACAAGGTCGTTCTCGGGATGGGCAACAACGCTGGCGATGTAGTTGGCCAGTGCTGCCTGGGTATCCTCTTCGAATCGGATTTCCTGAAGCTCACCGCCTTCCAGCCGCGCGATGAGGGCGGGGGACTCGTGAAGGGGCCCCTGGTACTGGTAGGCAACGTACACCCGGCCGTTCGAACCGGTACTGACATGACGGGCGCTTTGCTGGTGATGGGCAGGGTTGAACCGCCCAATAATCCGACCGCTGCGGCGGTTCATCAGGATCAGCGCGGGTTCCATGGTGTCGAGGTTCAGCTTGAGGCGATCGTAGTCCGGGTGGGTCAGTATGCCGCCCAGGCCAATCACCAGGGTTTCCCCATCTGGATGCAGTGTCAGCTCATGGGGGCCAATGCCCTGAAGCTCAAAGGTATCGACCCGCTGATAATTCTGCTCCGCGTCATAGACGGCAATAATGCCTTGCCCCGGCTCGTAGCGGCTGGCGGTGACATAGAGCCAGCGGCCGTCGGGGGAGAACACTCCGTGACCGACAAAGTGTTCCCCGGAAGCGGCTTTGACGCGATGTGTCCTGTTGCCGCTGTGGGCGTCGAACCCGTAAAACGCCCAGCCGGGCCGGCGTTCGAAGAAGATGACCTGAGAGCCATCCGGGCGTGCACATCCGCTGTGGCAACGGGTGTCGACCGGTGACTCCCATATGAGGTGACCTTTGCGGTTGATGGCACTAATGCCGAACTTACCCCCGGGCAGTCCCACGGCGCCGACGTACTGATCTGGCGCGTAATCCGCTTTTCGAGGCAGCAGACTGCAGCCGGACAGGGTGGCTGCCAGTCCTCCGGCCATCCCCGCTTTCAGTAGTTGTCTGCGGTTGATAAGTGCACCTCCGGGTTGCCTGTTGCTGCTCATCAGTCGCCGTCGCTGGAATTGAAGCCGCGAATGACGCCGAGTTCAACCGCTGCCTGGTCATTGATCAGAGTGGTTAACTGGGAAACGTCAACGTAGAAGCCCTGGAGCAGGGAAAAGGCATCGTCATTGGAAAGCAGCTCAGTCATGGGGCGATGGAGTTCCGGGAAGTGCTCCAGAACGTCCTTGAACTGGTTTTCAATTCGTGGACCCAGTTGCGGTTGTTCGCTTTCCTTTAGCAGCTGTGTCAGGCCCGGCAGGAAAGACTGCTCCAGGCCATGGATGGTTGCTTCCATGGTCTTCAGGCTACGGCCGCTACGCCAGGCATCGGCGGCGTAGACAGAACGTTTGCCATTCCCACGGAGCCCCATTGGCTGGGCAAGCC